>CAMCUA010000245.1 GCA_945878455.1 Asaia bogorensis
TCTCCGCCTCGCGCAGCTTGCCGATAACTTCTTCAGGCCCGTGCTTCTTGCCCATGTTCCGTCTCCTTCAGGGTCCAGTCTAAGTTAACTTTTGGACCGCTCTAAAGGGGGCAGATCAATGAACGCCACGCGGTTCCGCGCCGCGTGGATGCAGGCCTTGAGATTGACGGTGGTGCGCCGCTCCTCGTCCATGATGCCCATTTTCAGTGTGTAGCGGGGCAGGCCCAGCACCTGCTCGACGCGGCCGAACAGCTGGGCGGCGAAAGCGACCTCCTCCGGTCCATGCATCTTCGGCTTGACGATGTACATCGAGCCGGCGCGGCTGTTCCGCTTCGCGCCCCTGATATCGTGCAGGGCGCAAAGGGCGGTGACCATCGCATCCAGAACGCCTTCCGGTATTTCCTGGCCATCGAGTGTTGCCGCGTCGGTGTACATGTGGTGGCCGACGTTGCGCACCAGCATCAGACTGCGGCCGGGCACCGTCACCGCGCCGCCACCCGGCGCGGTATAGGTGCGGTCCGGGTTCAGGCCGCGCTCCACGGTCTTGCCGCCCTTGTCGAAACGGGCCGTCAGGTCACCCTTCATAAGGCCCAGCCAGTTGCGATAGACCGCGACCTTGTCGGCGGCATCGACGGCTGCGACGGAGTCCTCGCAGTCCATGATGGTGGTCAGCGCAGATTCGAGCATCACGTCGCTGACATGCGCCGGGTCGTCGCGCCCGATGGGGTGGTCCGCGTCGATGCGGATCTCGATGTGCAGGCCGTGATTGCGCAGCAGGATCGCCGAGGGCCGCGACGCGCTGCCTTGGTAGCCCGCGAACTGCTCGGGCCGGGCCAGCAGCGACAGGCCGCCGCTTTTCGGCACGGCGACGAGGCGGCCGTGCTCCACCGTGTAGCACACCACGTCCTTGTGCGAGCCGGCGGCCAGCGGCGCCGCGCGGTCGAGGAAATCGCGCGCGTAGGCGATGACCTGGGCGCCGCGTGCGGGGTCGTAGCCTGCGCCGCGCTCGCCGGGAACAGCATCGGTGCCGTACAGCGCGTCGTACAAACTGCCCCAGCGGGCATTGGCCGCGTTCAGGGCGTAGCGCGCATTCATCACCGGCACCACCAGCTGCGGCCCGGCGATGGTGGCGATCTCGGCATCCACGTTGGCGGTGGCGACCGCGAAGTCCGGCCCCTCGGGCAGCAGGTAGCCGATCTGCTCCAGGAACGCGCGATACGCGGCGGGGTCGTGCGGGCGGCCGCGCCGGTCGCGGTGCCAGGTGTCGATCTGCAATTGCAGTTCGTCGCGCTTCGCCAGCAGGGCGCGGTTGCGCGGCGCGAGGTCGGTCAGGATCGCGGCGAAGCCGGTCCAGAAGGCCGCCGGCTCGACGCCCGTCCCCGCCGCCGCCTCGGCGACGAATTCGTGCAGTTCGGCGGCGACGGACAGGCCGGCTGCACTCGCGCGTGCGCTCATCGGCCTATTTCGACGTGGCGATGTATACGCCGGTCCAGCCTTCGCCCGGCGGATTGACGCGGTACTCGGCGATACGCTCCTCGTAGAGGTCGTGGTTGCCGTACAGGTCGGGCCGCATCACGCGCAGCTCCTTGAGCAGCGCCTCGGTTTCGTCCCACTTCTGCGCGCGGTAGAGCGCCAGCATCTCGTGGTGCTTGGCGGAATAGGCCTGGAACTCGGGACTCTCCTTGAACGCCTTGTCGCCCAGCAGGGCGTGGATGCGTACCGCTTCCTTCTTGCCTTTCACCGCGATGAGATCCATTTCGATGGTGGCGTATTCGTCCTTGGCGCCCTCGTACGTGGTGTCGCCGATGACGACGTTGACGCCGTAGGTTTTCGACTGGCCTTCGAGGCGCGAGGCCAGGTTTACCGCGTCGCCCAGCACCGAGTAGTCGAACCGCTGGTCAGACCCCATGTTGCCGACCACGACGTCGCCCGAGTTCAACCCGATGCCGATGTTGATGGCGAAGAACGGCCGGTTCTCGGCCTCGGCCTCCGCCTTCAGGTTGACGTTCAGCTTGTCGATCTCGCGGAACATTTCCAGCGCGCTCTCGCAGGCGCGCTGCGGGTGCGCCGGCACGTCGAGCGGCGCGTTCCAGAACGCCATGATGCAGTCGCCCATGTATTTGTCGATGGTGCCCTGGCGCGCCATGATCACGTTGGTGAGCGGTGTCAGGAAGCGGTTCATCAGCCGGGTAAGCCCCTGCGGGTTGGCCTTGAACTGCTCCGAGATGGTGGTGAAGCCGCGCACGTCGCAGAACAGGAACGTCATGTTCCGCGTCTCGCCGCCCAGCTTCAGAAGGTCGGGGTTCGCAGCGATCTGGTCGACCAGCGCCGGCGACAGGTACTGCCCCATGGCGCCGCGCACGAACTTCTTCTCCGCCTCGGTTTGCAGGAAATTTATCAGCGAGACGGTGATATAGACCGAGAAAATGGTGATCGAAGGCGTCACCGCATCGGTCAGGAAGCGGTAATCGGTATAGGCATACCATGACGCGCCAAGCGCCAGGGCCATGGCCACGAGCGTGATGATCGCGCACCACGCCGCGCCGACGATGCGCAGCAGGAAGATCAGCGCGATGCCAACCACCGCCATGTAGACAACCTCGGCGCCGTCGGCCCAGTCGGGACGGTCGAGGAAGTGGTCGTTCAGTACCTGCTCGGTGAATTGCACGTGCGCCTCGACGCCCGCCATCGCCGGATTGAGGGGGCTGGCGCGCAAATCCTTGAGGCCGGAAGCGCTGGTGCCTATGAAGACGATGTTGCCTTCGATCTTCTCGGGGTCGAATTCGCCCTTCAGGATACGCCACGCCGGCACGGTGCGTTCGGGCACCTCGTTTGTGTAGTGAACCCAGACTTGGCCCTTCTCGTCGGTCGGAATCTTGAACTGTCCGATCTTGATGGCATTGATGCCGGAATGCCCGCCAAGGCTGAACTCGCCGCTGGCGGTCGAGGTGTAGATGATGTTCGTCCGTGCTCCCTGCGCCACCCGCAACGCTTCTGCCGCGAGGCTGGGGTACAGGCTGTCGACCGGGCAATATTCGCCGCCGTCCAGCTTCGCAAGGCACAGCACGATCGGTACCCGGCGAATGATCTGGTCGCGCTCCGCCACGATGTTGAAGCTGCCGTTGCCTGCGGCCGAATCCTCAAGAACAGGAAGGTTCGGCACCGTACTCCGGAACACCGGAACGAAGCCGGACGGGTCGTCCGTGCCCGACTTGGCGAAAGTGCCTTTCCTGCGGGGCGGGCGCGTCGGTTCGTCGCTGGTCAGCACGAAGCCGGTCACCACGTTCGCCTCTTTGATGATGCTGCCAAAATACTCGTCGTGATCGGGCAGCGCCTCGAGGGCCTTCTTCACCTCTGCGAGTTCTGCCGTGTTGGGCCAAAGCGGCACAACCTGCTTGGGCGACGTGCGGTCCGGTTCGGCGAAAACGATATCGAAGGCGATCACCGCCGCGCCCGCTTCTGTGAGGTCCTTGACCAGTTGGCCCAGCAGCGTGCGTGGCCAGGGCCATTGGCCGTATTTCGTGAGGCTTTCGTCGTCGAGATCGACGATGCGTACCTGCGTCGGTTCATAGACGCGCGGCTGGAAACGCTGGTAGTAGTCGAAAACCTTGAGGCGCAGGTCCTCCAGCACGTTCCCTGGGTCCTGCATGCGCAGGCCCACTATCGCGGCAAGGATCAGCAGCGGAACAATGACGCTGATGTAGCTCTTCAGACGCCGCATCATGGAATTACCCCCACAACGGGCGCGGGGCCCGCAAGGTACTGGACAGGATGCCCGCAAGGCAGGCGGTCAAAACGGCGATCATGGGCCCCCCCGGATCGACAAGAAGTCGCATCCCTGTATAGCCGTACCACGCGCCCGCCGCCACGGCCGCGAGCGCCCCGGCGGCCAGAACTGTGCGGCCCACGGCACGAAGGCGGTGCATGGGCAGGATCAGCTCGCCGAACAGCGCGCCATCAGCGGAATTTCGGCGCCGTCCATCCAGCCGGGCCGCGAAAGATAGTCGCCCAGCAGGATCTGTTCCGCCGCCACTTCTCCGAGAGCGTCTGAAATCCAACACTCGAAACCGCATCTCGGCCTGGGTCACCAACCGGGGCGCCATCTCGGCTGGCAAGGGCGGAACAGGGGTCACGAAGCACATCCCGCAACCATCAGATCATTGCCTCTTCGATCTGCGCACCACGGGTGGCAACAGGTACCCGGGCCGGCACATCAATGTCGGCGATGGGTTGGTCGCTCTTGCTGTTGAATCCCGAACCCCTTGACACGGTTGCCCATGTCATCAGGCAGTAGACGGGGTGGTGCAACTGGCTCCGTCGCAACCCACGGGAACTGTATCCTCAGGTTCGCCGACCTGGAGCGGCTTCTCCACGAGAGTGCCGATGATGCTGCCAAGGGTGAGGTCGTCGACATGACCGAAGCGTTGAAATCGGCGAAAGCCGCTGCGGGTGTCAATATCGGCGACAATTCCCACCACGATGTTGGTGCAAAAGCCAGCCAGTTGCGGTTGATATGAGAAGGGCCCCGATCGGGGCCCTTCTCATATTTGGTGTTGATCCTGGCTCAGCGTTTTCGCTTCGAACGGCTTTGTGCGAGG
>CAMCUA010000246.1 GCA_945878455.1 Asaia bogorensis
CAGGGCCGCTTCGGGCGGCAGCAGCAGGGCCGCTTCGGGCGGCAGCAGCAGGGCCGCTTCGGGCGGCAGCAGCAGGGCCGCTTCGGGCGGCAGCAGCAGGGCCGCTTCGGGCGGCAGCAGCAGGGCCGCTTCGGGCGGCAGCGGCAGGGCCGCTTCGGGCGGCGCCACTGCACCGCTTTCAGGCGGCAGGGCGCCGGATTCACCTGGAGCGGCGCCGGAAGATGCAGTGCCCTGGAGCTCACCGGCAGGGCGGCTCTCGCTATCCAAGCTCTTGCTGGCTGCCGTGTGCGCCCCCTGGCCCTGCGGCGCAACGCCAAAGCGGTTGGCGCCCGGCGATGGCGGCAGAAAAGCCAACGAGCCGCCGAGCAGATTGACCATGCCCCCTGGCGACAGCGTGAAAGGCTGGCTCGCTAGCGCGTTGATGCCCACCACCTGGACGGCCTGATACGAAGAATTCAAGGTCGTCACGCCGACGGCATTTTTGACGGTGATTTCGCCCAGCGAGCCATCCGAGTGCGGCAGGTTGACGATCTCCATGCTTCCGCCGGCAATCCGGAAGCCGAGCTGCGTGCCGCGGATGCCGATGGTGGCGACCGGCGTTTCTAACACCATAGCATCGGGATTGGTCTTGGCGACTTGACCGCTGACAAAGGTGAATACGCCTTGCAGAACCGACATGGCGAGGCTGCCCCGCTGACTGCCCGGATCGTAGATCATTTCGTCCAACACCATGCGGCCATCGGGGCCCATGGAAAAGGTCGTCTCATCGGCAAGCACGACGCCGACGCCGCCCGTGGCAGCGCTTTCGAGAACATCGCCTTGATAGACGGGATCGCCGACGTTGATTTGGATGCGGCTGCCGTCGGAGCGGGTCGCCGTCACGGTGCCGCCGACGTTCTCGACCCGGCCGATCGGATCGCCCAGATTGGCGGCACCGACCTGAACGATCTGGCCCGGGGCAAGCGGTCCAGCGAGGCGAATGGCAAGTTCGCCCGAGATATGCTTCTCGCCGCCTTCGAAGAATAGAGGCGGCCGTTCGGCCTGCAGGTAGAAGCCACGCACGACAGCGGTCTCGCCGTCGGCGGCGCGCACCACCAGATCGGCGCCGACCCGCGAGAAGGCCGCGTCATCGAGCTCGATGCCAGGCGGCAGGACGACCGGCTGACCGGATACAGCTGGAATGACCGTCATTGCCGACGTCGTGCCGGCAATGGCTCCCAGGTCTGTCATTTTTTCCGAACGTATGATTTCCATCCTATTTTATATACACAACTTTGGAATAGCAGACAAGAGGCACCGCAGGGCAATCGCTTGAATCTTCGGAATCGGAGAGGGCAATAGGAGTCTCCCTTTTGTGGAGGCTCGGATGTCTGAAGAAGATCGGGATGAGATCGGGTTTTTGGCGCATTTTGCCCGGCTGGAGGATCCGCGCCAGTCGGCCAAGACGCTGTGTCCTTTGGGCGAGGTTCTTCTGGTGAGCCTGTGCGCGGTGATCTGCGGGGCTGACTCCTGGGTTGAGGTTTCGACGTTCGGCAAGATGAAGCTGGAGTTTCTGCGCCGGTTTCTACCGTTCAAGGACGGGGTAGCGTCGCACGACACCTTCGGCGATGTTTTCGCAGCGCTCGACCCTGTTTACGGCGGTGACAAAGTAGGCCACTGAAGCGGCGGCATTTTGCGGCTGCGGCGGATTAAAATCCGGCCAGCGGTAGAGCTTTCTCTTGTCAAGTTGACGAGAGGAAGCCGAAGGGATGTTCACCGTGGAGGTTTATGCAGCGGTTCGGCGGTTTGTTTATGCCGAGGGCAAGAGCCGGCGCGAGGCGGCCCGTGTTTTTGGACTGAGCCGTGAGACGGTTTCGAAGATGTGCCGGTATTCGATGCCTCCCGGCTACAGGCGAGAGAGCCCTGCGAACAAGCCGAAGCTTGGACCGTTTATTCCAGTAATCGAGGCGATTCTGGAGACAGATCGGGCGGCCCCTGTTAAGCAGCGCCACACGGCCAAGCGCATATTCGAGCGGCTTCGCGACGAGCACGGGTTTGGCGGCGGCTACACAGTCGTGAAGGATCATGTGCGGATCGAACGGGGGCGCGGGCGGGAGACGTTCGTGCCCTTGGCTCATCCGCCCGGCCATGCGCAGGTCGACTTCGGCGAGGCGGTCGGGGAGATCGGCGGGGTTCGCCAGAAGATCCACTTCTTTTGCATGGACCTGCCGCAATCGGATGCTTGCTTCGTGAAGGGCTATCCAGCGGAGACGACCGAAGCGTTCCTGGATGGGCACGTATCGGCGTTTGCGTTCTTTGGCGGGGTGCCGCTGTCGATCCTTTACGACAATCTCAAGATCTCGGTGGCAAAGATCTGCGGCGACGGCAAGCGGGAACGGACACGGGCGTTCACCGAACTGGTCAGCCATTACCTCTTCAAGGACCGGTTTGGGCGACCTGGAAAAGGCAATGACAAGGGCAAGGTCGAGGGCCTGGTGAAGTATGCACGGGCGAACTTCATGACGCCGATCCTGGTTGCGGCGAGCTACGAGGTGTTCAACGCCCAACTGATCGACGCGGGCGGCAGTCGGAGCGCGCCGGGCGTCATGCCGAGACGATCGGCGTGCGCTTGGCCGCCGACACCGCAGCCCTCCGCGAGCTGCCTGCGGTGCCGCTTGAGCCGTGCGAGAAGCGGGCGGCGCGGGTCTCCTCCACCGCCCTGGTACGCTATCGCGGCAATGACTATTCGACGCCGACGGCCTACGAGTTCCAGGAGGTCATGGTGAAGGGCTTCGTCGAGGAGGTCGTGATCTTGTGTCGCGGGGAGGAGATCGCCCGGCACCCGCGATCCTATGGCCAGGGCGTGTTCGTTTCCAACCCACTGCATTATCTGGCGTTGATCGAGACGAAGCCGAATGCGCTCGATCAGGCGGCGCCATTGCAGGGCTGGGATCTGCCCGAGATATTCCAGCACCTTCGCCATCTTCTGGAGGCGCGCATGGGCAATCGTGGTAAGCGCGAGTTCATCCAGGTCCTGCGCCTGATGGAGGCAATCCCGAAGGTCACGCCCAAGGCGGCCTTCAAACACTGGCCTGTGGAATCACAGCGACGTCATAATTCATTTGATACTGCATTTAGGCCGGAAAACGCGCCACCCCGTCAGCCGCCCTTCGTACCAGCCCGTTGGGCGTGGCGGTCGGCTTCGGCGGCGATGGCGCGCATCAGCTCCGGCCGCTCCGCGGTAAGCAGGCGGAAATCAGCGACATCGAGTTCAAGCAGGACGCATGGCAGCGCGGCGGTGACCGTGGCTGAGCGCGGCGCACCGGTAATGAGTGCCAATTCGCCGAAGAAGTTGCCCGCGCGCATGCGCACCGGCTTTGGCTCTACCTGGATTTCGACCTCACCGGAGACGATGAAGAACATCGACTCGCCCGGTTGGCCGCGGCGCACGAGAACCTGCCCGTTGGATACGTCGCGTCGCTTAAGCCGGCGCGCCACCGAGGCGATCAGGTCTGCGCCCAGATTGCTGAAGAACGGCACCTTCGCGACCAGATCCCAAGTGCGGAGAAAATCCCGACGCTTCAATTCATCGGAGAATCCCGAAGCGATGATGCCGGCCCACAATGCGAACACACCGATGCCGCACATCATTACCGCGCCGGCGAGCACGCGGCCGGCTAGCGTGGCGGGCGTGGCGTCGCCGTATCCTGTCGTGGTCAACGTCACAATCGCCCACCACATTGCGAGCGGAATGCTGCCGAATTGCTCGGGTTGCGTCTCCCGTTCGGCGAGATACGCAACTGTCGACGCGGCGATCAGAACCAAACTGAAACTCAGCAGCACGGAAAGCAGCGCCTGCGCTGAACTGCGAATGACGCGTCCCAGCAACGACAACCCATGCGCGTGACGTGCGAGCTTGAGCAGCCACAGCAGTCCGAACAGCTCCGCCGTTTCCACCGATGCCCCGAACATGGCCGGAAGGGGAACCGCAAACGCCGCGACGATATCGGTGATGGTATTGAAATCGGCGAGATAGATATGCAGCAGGTGCCTAAAATCGTCGGGATAGCGGAGTATCTCGGAGACGGCGAAGCCGAACCGGAGCACGAGATCGAGCGCCAAGTAGGCAGTCACGATCCAGATAAGATCGACGATAAGCCAGCCGTGCGGCGCAGCGATCGGCTCATGCGTCCTGAGAATAATGGCGAAAACGCCGACCGGGATAGCCAAAATCGTGCATACGCGCATCGCGCGCGCGAGCCATGCCGGCTCGATTGTTTTCTCCCAGTCCAAGATGCTCCCCCGCTCCCATTCCGAAGCGTCCCCGGAATCAACTGACGATATCCGACCTGAATGCGGATGGTCAGAGCGACGCCTGAAAACTGTTAGTCATAATCACTAGCGTATCAGGTCATCCTGGTCCAGCCATGCAGCAACCTGGTCGCGCGTGATCGGCCCCCATTAGTGATCTGCCCCCTTTAGAGCGGTCCAAAAGTTAACTTAGACTGGACCCTGAAGGAGACGGAACATGGGCAAGAAGCACGGGCCTGAAGAAGTTATCGGCAAGCTGCGCGAGGCGGAGATCGTATTGGCGCAAGGCGGCACGGCGAGC
>CAMCUA010000247.1 GCA_945878455.1 Asaia bogorensis
CAGCGTATCGACGGCATCGCCACGGAACTCGGCGTCGACCCCGACAAGCTCGAACCCTCGGCCCGGGCCCAGGCCGTGCTCGACGGCAGTGGTTCGCTTGCCCCGCCGCCCGCCGTCGCCGCGCCGGCTCCAGCGGCTGCCCCGCCCGCCGCCCCGCGCGGCCCGACCCGCGAGGACATGGAAGCCGCCCTCGGCATGGGCGAAGGCGATCGTCAGGCGATGATCCGCGGCATGGTCGATGGCTTGGCCGCCCGCCTCGAACAGAACCCCAACGACCTCGACGGTTGGACCCGGCTGGAGCGCGCCTACCGCGTGCTCGGCGACACCGCCAAGGCCGACCAGGCCGCCGCCCGCATCACCGCCTTACGCACCCCACCCTCTGCCCCGCGCGGCCCGTCGCCCCAGGACATGGAAAATGCCGCGACGATGACGCCCGAGCAGCGCGCCGAGATGATCCAGGGCATGGTCGGCGGCCTGGTGGCGCGGCTGAAGGACAATCCCAACGACCTGCCGGGCTGGACCATGCTCGAGCGTTCCTACCGCGTGCTGGGCGAAACCGCCAAGGCCGACGAAGCGTTAAAACGCATCCAGGCCCTGCAAGGGAAATAGGGGACAACCAGAGAACTCCCTCTCCCTGGCGGGGAGAGGGTAGGGGTGAGGGGGAACCGATCTCGACGGCGAAAACCCGCCCCTGCAACATGGAATCCAGGGAGCAGCGAACCGAAATGAGCGACTTTGCGACGATCGATCAGTTGAATGTGGCGGGTAAGCGCGTGCTGGTGCGCGCCGATCTCAACGTGCCGGTCAAGGACGGCCGTGTGACCGACGACACGCGCATCGCCCGCACCGTGCCGACCCTGGTCGAACTGGCCAAGCGCGGCGCCCGGGTCATCGTCACCTCCCACCTCGGCCGGCCGCAGGGCAGACCGTCGCTCGATCTCAGCCTGAAGCCTATTGCCGAAAGCCTGGAACGCAACCTCGGGCGCGCTGTTCCCTTCGCCAGCGACTGCATCGGCCCGGCGGCCGAAAACATCGTCGCCGCCATGCGCGATGGCGACATCGTGCTCCTGGAAAACCTGCGCTTCCACCCCGAGGAAGAAAAGAACGACGTCGGCTTCGCCCAAAAGCTCGCGGCGCTTGCCGATTTCTATGTCGGCGATGCCTTCTCCTGCGCCCATCGGGCGCACGCCTCGACCGAAGCCATCGCCCGCCTGCTGCCCGCGGCCGCCGGCCGGCTCATGCAGGCGGAACTGGAGGCCCTGTCGAAGGTCCTAGAATCGCCGACCCATCCCGTCGCCGCCCTGGTCGGCGGTGCCAAGATTTCGACCAAGCTCGCCGTGCTCGGCCATCTCGTCGGCCGCGTCGATGTGCTGGTCGTCGGCGGCGCCATGGCCAACACCTTTCTGCATGCCATGGGCGTGGCCGTCGGCACCTCGCTCTGCGAACGCGACATGGCGAAGGAAGCTTTGGCCATTCTGGAAACCGCCGCCAAGGCCGGCTGCGAGGTGGTATTGCCCATCGATGCGGTGGTTGCCGCCGCATTCAAGGCAGGTGCCGCTTCCCAGGCCGTCGCCATAGCGGCGGTGCCGGCGGATCGCATGATCCTCGATATCGGCCCCCTATCGGCCGCCGACCTGGAGCGTCGCTTGGCGGCCTGTCGCACACTCCTGTGGAACGGCCCGCTCGGCGCCTTCGAAGTGGCACCCTTCGATGCCGGCACCAACGCGGTCGCCCGCGCCGCCGCCCGGCTGACCGCGGCGGGCCAGCTGGTGACCGTGGCCGGCGGTGGCGACACCGTGGCGGCGCTCGCCCTTGCCGGGGTGATCGACGCTTTCACCTATGTCTCGACCGCCGGCGGCGCCTTCCTCGAATGGCTCGAAGGCCGCGACCTGCCCGGTGTCGCCGCGCTGTGCCGCGCCGCCTGAGCCGGGCCGGGAATCTTTAAGCCCTTGAAATATATAAAAAACATACCCCCTGCAAAGGGATAGGTTCCCCACCCCGGAAATTTATGGCATACTGGCTCACAAATTCGTGTGCCCGGGTTCCGGACCGTGTCGATTTGTCGAGGAGTAGATCATCATGCCGGCAGGTGTTGGTTACGTCACCACGGTCAATCTGGCCGCTGAACTGACCAATCTGCAGCAGCCCCCTGCGGAAGTGGTGCGCAAGGCCACCTGAGGATAGCGCCCGCGGCCCCGATGCCCGCGAGCCGACCACCCAGCAGCGGCAGGAAGTGGCCGCCTCCGGCGCCGGCGCCCAAGGCGATTCGTCCTCTTCGGGCCAGGGCGGTTCGACCACGCCGGATCGCGGCCAGAAACTCAACCTCGTCGCCTGACGCCGCCCCGGCGACTGCCGGGGATCGCGCGGCAGGCCAAAGCCCCTGCAACCGCGGGCTTTTTGCTGCCTGGAGCGAACTGCTGGCGACCCCGGCTGCCCAGGGCAATCGGGTGAAACACATTTGCCCTACCGGCGGCCCCCCCCCCCCCCCGCCCTGTCCCTCCCCCTCACGGGGGGAGGGAACGCTGTCACTACCGCACGTTGGATTGAAAATGTGCCGCGGGGGAGCCGCATGGTTCCCTCCCCCCGTGAGGGAGAGGGACAGGGAGAGGGGGATCTAGCGGTTCACCCGATTGCCTTGCTCGGCCGCCGGTTCCCAGTTGTCTCCAGCGCCGCGCGGGGCCACACTTGGCCTTATGACCGATGCGCGCCCCCAGGGTGTCTTTGTTGAAGCCGTGCCGGAAGGCGACACGCTACCCCGCTTGGTTTGCGCCGACTGCGGCTTCATCCGCTACGACAATCCCAAGGTAGTGGTCGGCGCCGTCTGCGTCTGGCAGGCCAAGGTCTTGCTCTGCCGGCGTGCCATCGCGCCGCGCATCGGCTTTTGGACGATCCCGTCGGGCTATCTCGAACTCAACGAATCGACCCGCGACGGCGCCGCCCGCGAAGTCCGCGAGGAAGCCTGCGCCAACGTCGAGATGGGAGATCTGATCGGCATCTACGAAGTGCCCCACCTCAGCCAGGTGATGGTCATGTATCGCGCCCGCATGACCGGCCCGGAACACGCCCCCGGCGTCGAAAGCCAGGAAGTAGCCTTGTTCGCCTGGGACGACATCCCCTGGGACGACCTGGCCTTCCCCAGCGTCCGCTGGGGCCTCGAACGCTTCCACCACGATCAGGTCCTGGCTGTCGTGCACAAACCGCTCGGGGATAAAAACCCGCCTCGTCCTGAGGAGGCGAGAAGCGCCGTCTCGAAGGATCGGCAACCGCCAATCCCCTGAGTTCACGTCAGCAGGCACCCGAGGCGTTGGGTATTGGAACAAGATATTATGTCCCCCTAATTCCCGCCAGCGGGCGGCGAGGGTACAACATACCTCCCTCTCTGCCCCTCGGGGCGGAGAGGGTCAGGGTGAGGTGGGGTGCGGCGTTGCCGCCAGACGATGGCATGTGCCGCTACAGGGACAGAATACATAATTCCAGGCCCTCCGAGTTCTTGTTACAGAACGCCCGGAAAATAACTCCCGATCAGAACCCCCCTGACCATCTCCCACACCTCCCTATTCTCCGCCACCAGCAATCCCGGCCCTGATCCGCCGGCCGGTGGGCGGCACCGTCCAGGCGCGCCACATGGCCGCCGGCCTCGCCGATCAAAAGAGCGCCGGGCGCGTGATCCCACGGCAACAGCCGCCAGTACATCAGGAAATTCTGCGCCCCGGTGGCGACGGCGGGATAATCCACGCCGGCGCATTTGGTGCCCGGCAGAATCGCTGAAAAAGGTGGGAGCGTGCCGCGATCCGCTCTTTCAAATCAGCTGGCAGAAAGCCGGTCAGCACCGACCCCCGGCATGCCCCAAGGGGAACCGCCAGCGCGGATGTGCGCACGCGCACCCTGTCGATAAAGGCACCCTCCCCACGGCCGGCGACGGCGAGCCGGCCGCTGACCGGATGCAGGATCCACGCCGCCACTGTCTCCCCATCGCGCAGCAAGGCCAGCATAACGGCGAAATCCGCATTGCCAGCGACGAAATTGCCCGTCCCGTCGAGCGGATCGAGAATCCAGACGTCGCCTTGCTCCATGCCGTCGAGCAACGCCGGCCGCGCCGCCGCGGCCTCCTCGCCGACAACGCGCGAACCGGCCAACAGCGCCGTCAGCTGCGGCGCGACCATCCGCTCGACCTCGCCATCGACGATGGTGACGATCTTGCCCGGCGACTTTTCCGCGATCTCGCTGTCGCGCAACGCCCGAAATCGGGGAAGAGCCACCTCCATGGCGACGCACCGCAGGATCGCCGCCACCTCGTCCATCACCACAGAACGCATCCCGCCTCCCGTTTGCCCCATCCCCCACAGGTTCCAAAGCCCGCAAGTGTTATACGGACTTGCCATCCAAGGTGAGAAGAAAGGGCGGTTGGAAATATCAGCCCTGTGCTCGTGTGGGCCCGTCGGAAAGCCACGGGCTGCGGCGACGAGGATTTGCAGTTCACCGTTTCACGTAGTATATTTCTGCCGTGATACGGTCATGGAGCGATGCGGCAAGCCGGAAAG
>CAMCUA010000248.1 GCA_945878455.1 Asaia bogorensis
TGATCAGGTCGAGGTCGAATTCGCGCTCCAGCCGCTCCTGGATGATCTCCAGGTGCAGCAGGCCCAGGAAACCGCAGCGATAACCCAGGCCCAACGCCGCCGAGGTTTCCGGCTCGAAATGGAAACTGGCGTCGTTGAGATGCAGCTTCTGCAAGGAATCGCGCAGGTCCTCGAAGTCGTTGGCATCGACCGGGAAGAGGCCGCAAAAAACCACCGGGATGGACGGCTTGAAGCCGGGCAGCGGTTCGGCGGTCGGCTTGCGGTCATCGGTGATGGTGTCGCCGACGTTGGTATCGGCCACCGTCTTGATCGAGGCGGTCAGGTAGCCGATCTCGCCGGCCGTCAGTTCTTCGACCTTGACCGCCTTCGGCGTGAAGATGCCGACCTGGTCGACCTGATAGGAGGTGCCGGCCGCCATCATGCGGATGCGCATGCCGCGGCGCAAAACGCCGTCCTTGATGCGCACCAGGATCATGACGCCCAGGTAGGGGTCGTACCAGCTGTCGACCAGCAGCGCCTTGAGGGGCGCCTCGGTGTCGCCGGTCGGCGGCGGCAGCCGCTTGACCAGCGCCTCGAGCACCGCCGGGATGCCGAGCCCGGTCTTCGCCGAGATCATCAGCGCATCAGAGGTATCCAGGCCGATGACGTCCTCGATCTGCTTGCGCACCTGGTCGGGCTCGGCGGCCGGCAGGTCGATCTTGTTAAGAACGGGAACGATCTCCAGGTCGTTGCCGAGGGCCAGGTAGACGTTGGCCAGCGTCTGCGCCTCGACGCCCTGGCTGGCGTCGACGACCAGCAGCGCGCCTTCGCAGGCGGCGAGCGAGCGGCTGACCTCATAGGAGAAGTCGACGTGGCCCGGCGTGTCCATCAGGTTCAGCTCATAGGTCTCGCCATCGGCAGCCTTGTAGTTGAGGCGGACGGTCTGCGCCTTGATGGTGATGCCGCGCTCGCGCTCGATATCCATCGAATCGAGCACCTGTTCCTTCATATCCCGTTCGGCAAGGCCGCCGCAAAATTGGATCAGCCGGTCGGCCAGCGTCGATTTGCCGTGGTCGATATGGGCGATGATCGAAAAGTTGCGGATGTGGGCGAGGTCGGTCATGGCCGCGCCTTCTAGCATCCGTGCGGCGGCAATGCCAGTCGGCGTTGCGCCGCCCCGTGGCCCACCCGATAGACCGCCCTATGGCCCGATCACGGGAAGGGCGACGGCACGGCGACCCCGGCGATGAACGGATGCAGCAGGATGAAGACGACGTATAGCGCCAGTCCGCCAAACCCGGCCACGGCCCAGGGCCGCGCCGGTCCCAGCCGGGCGCGTCCCTGCAGCAGGGCAAGCAGCGGCAGGATGGAGGTCTGCGCCCGCACCGCCTGCCACACCGCCGGGGCTTCCCGCGCCTTGCGCCGTTCGATCGACAGGATACCGGCGAACGCCAGCCCAGCCATGCTGCCGAAAAGGATCAGCGACGCCAAATCGCCGTTGGCCGGGATATGGACCAGGGCCCACAGGCCGATGGCCCACAGGAGCGGATGGCGGGTGACGGTCAAAACCCCTTGCGGGCACCAGCCGTCAGCCACCGGCCGTCCCGCCAGCGACGGATTGGGTGCCGTCTGGCCGCCGACCAGCAGGACGCAGCAGATCGCCATAACCCCGTAGGGTAAATGGCGCCAGAAGATCGGCGCCTGCCACAAGGCGACCTCGGGGGCCGCCTGCCAGGCCATGACCACCCAGACGAGCAGTAGCGCCGACAACAGGGAATAAAGGCCCAGATACAGGCGTTCGCCCAGGCCGTCCCGCAGCCTGGCGCGCAAGGGTGTGCTCGAAATACCCATGTGGCTGAGCACGAAGATGACGGCGGCCACCGCCAGATCGCCAATCTCTCCTGTCATCCCGGTCTGCCTTCCCCACAAGAGATACCCAAATCTTTCGTCCGTATTTATACTGGTCTTGCTTGACGGGGGGGCCCGACAACGCTTCACTGCGCCTCTGTTGGCCCGCTGCCGAAGGTTCCGCACACGGCACGGGGACGCGCTTGGCTTCATCGGGCTGACCGGCCCCACCTGCACGGATGCACTTTATATGATAGACATGTTATTCGACCCCGTCTTCTGGGTAGCGCTGGGCCAGATCATCGTCATCAACATGCTGCTCAGCGGCGACAACGCCATCGTCATCGCGCTGGCTGCGCGCAGCCTGCCCGAACGGGAACGCAAGTGGGCGATTTTCGGCGGCACGGCCGGCGCCGTCGTCCTGCGCATCCTGTTCACGATCATCATCGTCACCCTGATGCAGATCCCCTTCCTCAAGCTGATCGGCGGCATTCTGCTCTTGTGGATCGCCGTCAAGCTGTTGATCCCCGAGGCCGAGGGGGGCCACGACGACGGCAAAGCGCCGACCACCCTGTTCGGCGCCATCACCACCATCGTCGTCGCCGACGCGGTGATGAGCCTAGATAACGTCATCGGCGTCGCCGCCGTCGCCAAGGACAACATGGTCCTGCTGATCTTGGGCCTTATCATCAGCATTCCGATCGTCGTCGTCGGTTCGACCATCATGATCACGCTGCTCGCCCGCTTCCCGATCCTGATCACGCTGGGCGGCGCCTTGCTCGGCTGGGTTGGCGGCGATGTCGCCGTCACCGATGCCTGGGTGGCTTCCCATGTCGCCGACCTGCACCCGCAGATCCACCACATCGTGGCCGGCAGTTGCGCCGTGCTCGTCGTCGTCGTCGGTTGGGCGATCCAGCGCTTCCAGGCGGGCCGGCGTCACGTCACCCAGTCTGCCGATTGAACCACCCTCGGTTAACCAGTAAGGCGCATCAGGCATGACGAAAATTCTAGTTGCGGTCGACGGCTCCGAGCCAGCTCTTCGCGCTATCGACTACGCCATCAAGCGGGCGGCAGGCGGCGGGGCCGAAATCTACCTGCTCAACGTGCAGCCGCCGTTGCCGTAACGGGTGGCCAGCGCGGTCAGCAGCGCCGTCGTCCAGGATTATCACAAGGAGGAAGCCAACAAGGCCCTCGACCCGGCCGAGCTCCGATTGACCAAGGCCGGCGTCAAATTCTCGACGCAATTCGCCTTGGGAACGGCGGGCGACGTCATCGCCGAGCATGCCAAGGAAGCGAAGTGCGACGAGATCGTCATGGGCGTGCGTGGCCTCGGCGCCATCCTCAACCTGTTGCTCGGCTCGACGACGACCCGGGTACTGGCCCTGGCCACCGTACCGGTCATCCTCATCAAGTAGCTGGCCGGAGCGGGTCGATCCCGACGGCCACACTATCGAGGCGGTCTGCCACACGCAGGCGTGATGGCCGGAGGCTGGAAAGCCGCCAGCCTCGGCGCTACGCTTCCTCCAAATTCGGACGCCCAGTTTCCCTCGCCCCTTTTGGGGAGAGGGAGGGGCCCGCGACAGCGGGAGGGTGAGGGGGAACAGAATTCTCCGGCGTGCCTCCGGCAAATGCAGCCGCCCGATCGATTCCGGTTCGGCAATACCGGTTCCCCCTCATCCCGACCTTCTCCCCAAATGGGGAGAAGGAGAGAGGCGTCCATCGCCGAGGTCTGAAAGGACGTCGCTATGACGCATGCCAAGCCGCCCTCCGCCTTCGATCCGGACGGCCGCCGCCTGCCGATCAAGCTCGACTCGACCTCCAACGGCGAATTCGTGCCGATCCCGCTGGAGCCGGTCAACCGTCAGGCTAACCGGATGGCCGCCGAATGGGCCGGCGTTAACGCCAAACGCCGCGGCCTGCCGCGCCGCGATTTCCTGATCTCCGCCTGCGGCGCGGCCAGCACGCTGCTGGCCATCAACGCCGCCAACGCCGCCAACGCCGCCGCCGGGCGCACAGGCGGCTTCTACGATCTCGACCGCATGGCCGCCGTCGATCCCGACCTCGCCCGCGAGCGGCTGGCGGGCAAGGAGTTCATCTTCGACGTGCAGGGCCATTTCGTCGGCGCCGGAGCGCGCAACCATCCCCTCGGCAACGCCCAGACCTTCGTCAAGGATGTCTTCCTCGACAGCGACACCGACATGATGGTGCTGTCCTTCATCCCCTCTCGACGCGATCCGGAACTGCTGACCGTCGCCGAGGCCGATGCCGCCCGCCAGCTGGTCGAACGCCTCGACGGCGACCATCGCCTGATGATCCACGGCCGGGTCAATCCCAACCAGGACGGTGACCTCCAGGACATGGACGAACTGGCGGAGCGCTGGAAGGTCAGCGCCTGGAAGACCTACACCCAATGGGGGCCGGACGGTCGCGGCTTTTTCCTCGACGACGCGCCGGGCATCCGCCTGATCGAGAACGCCCGGCGCATCGGCATCAAGAACGTCTGCGTCCACAAGGGACGCTGGATTCTCACGTCAAGTGCAACACCTGATGTTTTCAAGGAATGCCTCGGCGGGAGTTTTGTATCCGAGGCATTTTCTGGGCGTTGAGTTGACGGCCCATGTGATCTCGTCGATATCGCGGGCCGTGTAGTTTGTGATGTC
>CAMCUA010000249.1 GCA_945878455.1 Asaia bogorensis
GCAAACTGGATCGAGCACCGAAATCAAAATCCGAAACCCTTCAAATGGACCGCCGGCGCCAAATCGATCCTCGCCAAACACCGCCGAGCCAAAAAAACTCTCGCCTTGGTAAAGGCGGGATGCGAATGAATGAGTCGGAACACTAGCGCCGGACTTCTTGGTACGCCGGCTGTGCCCCGGCAGCGCGCCGGCGACAAGGTTGTCGGCGGCGGCGTGAATCGCGTGTGGTTTATGATAAGTAGGGCGAGATGATTGCTTCACGCCAACACGCAAGCGCCAACAAGACGTCATTGGCCCGCCCGGTGCCGCGCCGTCGCCTGCGCCGGTCAGCTGTAACGCTGTTGACCATTGCCCTGTCGGGAGCCGTACTCACGCCGCTCCTTGGCACGCGGCTATTGAATTTCGGCATCTGGAATCAGGCCGAACCGGTGCTGATCGGCATATACGCCTGCGCGGCCGTCGCGGCCCTGGCCCTGTGTTTGCTGGCGATGGCCTCCAGTCCGCTTGCCGGAACCGTGCGCCATCCCGTCGTCCTGACCGCTGTCGGCCTGGCTCTTTGGAGCCTCGTCGCAGGCCTGTTCAACAAGGTTCCAGGGGCTGCCATCTTCGGTTCGCCGGAGTTGGGCGAAGGCAGCTTGTGGTTTCTATCGTTGGCGGTCCTTACCGCGGCCACGGCCACGATCCGTCGCCTGCACCGGCCGGCCTCGATCGTGGCCGGCGGCGCACTGGTTTTGAGCACCGTCGTCGCCGCTGCCACGATGTTGTATTTGGGCGGTATCGCCGATTTGCCGGTGCCGTTGTATTTTGCCGATTACCAAGCCTTTTCCGGACTTTACGTCGGCGTCGCCGGGTATGTGTTGCTGCGACGGCGGAGTCGGCTATGGGCCGGGATGGCCGCCGCCTCGGGCATCGCCATTGTTGCCACCTCTAACAACAATGCGGGCTTTGCCGCCCTGTTCTTAGCGGCGCCTCTGGGCGTGCTGAGCCTATGGCTGTTGTATCGCTTTGCCGGTGGGCGTTGGGCGCGTCTTGGCGGTGCCGGGCTGACCGTGCTCGCCGTCGTGGCCATTACGGCTCTGGTCGTGGGCGTCGATTTTCAGCGCCTGGCGGACTCGGGCGGCCCACTGGCGGGACCGGCCAACTCCGTGGTGTCGCGGCACCATCTGCTGGGAATTGTCGTGGATCAGGTCGCGGCCACGCCTCGCGTCCTGATCGGCGGGCTGGGCTGGGGCCGCTTCAGCGAGAGTTTCACCGCCCAATTGCCCATCGAATGGGTCAACCTACGGGACGACGCGGCATCGTGGGGCGAGGAAACGGGGCTGTTGCGGGCGGGTTTCTGGGATGCCGTCAACCGAGTCGATTTTCACAGTCATAATAGTTTCCTCCAGGCCGTTTTGGAAGCCGGGGTTCCGGGGGGACTGCTGTACCTGATGTTGTTCCTGTGGTTGCCGCTGATCGGTCGACGCGAAACGGGCTTGCTGCCGGCCTATGTAGCGATGGGTGCCGCCATGATGGCGGCCCTGTGGTTTCAAATGCCGGAAAATTTGCCTTTCATGGCCCTCTGTTGGGGCGTGTTGATCGGACCCATGGCCTCCCGGCGGGCCGCATGGCGGCTGGCGGCAAAGATTTCCAGGCCGCTGGCCGTGGCGGGGACGGCTGTGGCAGCCCTGCTGCTGGTGCTTGGCACCGGCTGGTTGGTCCGCTTCGTCCCGATGGCCTTCTACTTTTCGGCGGGACAGGCAGCACCGTTGTATCGTGACGGTGTGCGCCAGCCCTGTGCCGCCAGGCTCGATGACCTCGGGCGGGGAGGCCTGCATCTTGGCCATCGTCTTGGCACGCTGGTTGCTTATTCCCGGCGCGAGATTCTCGCCGGCCGCACGCCGGAACCGAACACGATCGATATCCTGCGCGGTTTGACCTGTGCAGGGGAGCAGTATCTGGACGAGTATGGTGGGTTGCGCCTGGGGGTCGTTGCCCTGAACGAGCGTGCCGAGTTTGCCTTCCTCGATCTTCCTTCGGACATGGCGGACATTCGCGAGGGCCTATCGGCGACGTGGCGGGCGCGGCTTAACGCCGTCTTGGCACAGGCGCCGCGGCGCACCGATTTGGCCATCCCCTATCTTCTGGACCGATTGGCGGCAGGGGACGAAGCGGAGCTGGGCGATCTGTCCAGACGCCTATACGCCCGCCATCCCCAGGATCCCGTCGCTCTATGGTTTTCCGGCCTGTCACTGATCGCGCATCCGCAAGGGCGCGACGATGGACTCGGTCGGATGCGAGCCGCCTTGGCAGGCGGTATCGAGCGCTTGATGCCCGTCGATCCAGAAATTAAGGCCCAGCTCGTACCGGTCACTGTCGATGTTGTGCCGCAACGGCGCATGACCATTGCGACGACGGGTGGCGAGGCGACGTTCGACGTCACCGTCGTCGGGGCGGCAAGCGCTGATTACGCCCGATTGACCAGCCGCACGTCGATGCCGGCCAGGGGCGGCATGGTGGTTACAGGTTATGGCACTGGAACTGCCGATGTGGCGCTGGACCAGACCTTTATTTCCTACGATCTGTTGTTCGTCGGAACGGACGGGCGCATCGCGCGGATCGTTGCCGCGACGATGCCGCGGGCGACCTCGCCGGTGAGTGTCGAGGGCGATCTAGCAGCCGTTGTCTGGTTGAATGGAGGCATCGCCGCCAGCCACGCCATCGCCATCGGGGATCGCGTCATCCTGCGGTAGAATGGATTGCCGACGCAGCGGACGTAACCGCCGAACCGGTTGCGGAATCCATGCCGACGGGTTTAGCCGCGATCCCGAAATTTCATAAGACCCAAAAAGAAAAGGGCCCCGCCTTCAGGCGGGGCCCCCAGTCCGGCGCAAGGCCGGTTCGGATCAGAAGTCCGCGCGTAAGCGGATGACGCCCGTGTATTCGTTGTAGTCTTCACGGAGCTGTACGGTGGAACCTTCGATGAAGGCACTGAACGCGGGGCTAAGCTGGAGATTGGCACCCAGTCCGAGGCGCAGACCGAAGTCGGAATCTTCCGGCTGGATCTGGTTCGCCGCAACCCTCGGATCGTTGGTCTTGGCGAAATCGAACTCACCGCGAGCCAAGATGAAGGGCTCGAAGGCACCGAAGCTATAGCCCAACTTGCCGCCCAGCAGGGCCTGGCCGAGGTGCGTGCTTTGATCGCCGACCTGGACCGTGGTGCCGGTCGTGCCCCGTTCGGTGAAGGCATCACGGCTCTCGTGGGTGTAGAGAGCCCCGGCCTCACCGCCCAACCGCCACTTTTCAATGGCCCGGTTGTACGACAGTACAGCCGACCCAAAGAGACGGTCAGCGTCGGTGCTGCTCGTGAACCTCTCGGAGGTCACCGGATCGCGACGCGTTTGATCGTAGTTGATCGAGCCATAGCCCACGGTGGCGTCCAGGCTCAACTCTTTGGTGAACTTGAAGGACGCATAGGGCGCGATCAAATAACCGTCGGTTTCGACGGTGCCGCGGTTGAAGGTGGTCTCAAGGTCAACGACTTCGTAACCAACAGCGATGCCGACCAGGAAGCGGTCATTGAACAACTGCTTGTCGACACCGATCATGCCGGTCATCAGATCGCCGTCGAAGGCCACCGCCGTCTCGTTGTAATCGACGTAGGTGAACTTGCCTTGCAGCCACACACCGATGCCGTTTTCGCCGGCGCCGGCAGCCATGCCCAGTTCGCCGTTGCGGCGTTCATCGTCCATCGACATGGCGGTGATGCCGGAGGGGGTATTGGCAGAGGTGTTGACGGCGGAGATACGCGAGGAGATCAAGCCGACGGTCTGCGCCGTGGCCGCCCGCAAGGTTTGCACCGCGGTAACCACGGAGCCAGCCGAATTCGAGGTGTTATTGGTCGTACAGGCGCCGGTATAGGCGCCGCGGGAGTTATATGTCGCATTTCCCGAGAAGTAAGAACCATTGGTGCCGTATACCGCGTTGGAGCACGAATAGCCGTTGAGCGACGTCAGAGTGAACGATTGCGCCCACACTTGGCCGGAGGCAAAAAGTGTTAAAGCCGCAAAAGCGGCGGCAATGCTTACCTGTATAAAACGTAGAAACTTCATCTCAGTCCTCCAAGACCACTTTTAAAAATGCGGCTAACCCTTTGCGCGAGTCTCGGCCGCTGCCGTGCTACCCATGAGGTTGTTTGTCGTCACGGTGCCTCAAGGAAGGTACCTAACAGTCTGCCCCCACCATCCGATGACGCATCATAGAGTCTACAAGGGTCGTTGCACCAATTAGATAGCCGCCAAATGCACAATATCCCCAAGTGTGGCGTAATTGCCACATATGAAAAATCAAGCGCTAGTGTTCCGACTCATTCATTCGCATCCCGCCTTTACCAAGGCGAGAGTTTTTTTGGCTCGGCGGTGTTTGGCGAGGATCGATTTGGCGCCGGCGGTCCATTTGAAGGGTTTCGGATTTTGATTTCGGTGCTCGATCCAGTTTGC
>CAMCUA010000250.1 GCA_945878455.1 Asaia bogorensis
ACCGCCATTGAGTGGCTCAAGTACCTCGAGAATTCCGAGTGCCGTCGCTCCGCCGCTGAAGGCCAGGCGCCGTATGACATGAGATGGATGTGGCAGGAGCTAAGACTCGAAGACGCTCAATAAGACGGCTTTGTCTCTTCGCTCGATGCGCTGCTCGACTGCGGGACGATCCGCAAGCGGCGCCAGCGTGGTCGAGGTGGATGCCAGCCGCTACCAGCGGGTCGAGGGTAGCGAGGTCGGCTGGGGAACGAGCGGAAGGCCCGAAGGCCTGTTTGCGAGTACATCGCGGCGCTGGAGAGCGAGAACGCACCGGTCAGTCCGGTTCAGGCGCCAAAGGAGATGTCGCCGTCCGCCCCGCGGCGGCGTGCTTCACAACGCCATTTTCCCGCACTGCAGCCTAGCCATGCTGGCTGCCGAGGTGGCGCTGGACGTCATGGGAAGATCAGGACGGCCCGGCTCCTAGCTGTCCCTTTGCGAAGGCGCATCCCTGGCGACCAACCCCTGCCCGGGGGGTGTCGCCGACGGCAACGATGCCGGTCAGTCCCACCGTTGGGTCGATACTGTCCGCCGCCCTGTTCGACGACTGACAGACCGATAGCACGGGCACCCATGGCGGTGACGAAAGGAGCGACCCAGGCCGATGATAAGGCGCGCAGCCCTACGCCCGCGCCATGTGGGCCGCTTTGGCCAGCGCGGCGAGGATGACCCGCGCCTTCTCGGCGATGCTGACTTCTTCCACCTCAACCGGCCCGCCACTCTTGCCGGTGATCTCGGTGCGCTCACTGAGCAGACCGAACAGCTTCGCCTTGCCCATCGTAGCAGCCACTGCGGCGCTGGGGTTGCCGCGCTCGCGGGCGAAGGCGCGGTCCTCGTCCAGCTGGCGGCAGATGTCATCGACGGTGATGTCGTGGCGCTGGCGATGCGCGGATTGTAGTTCCTCAAGTCGGGTGGCGATCTTGGGGTTGTCCAGCAGCTGCTTCGCCGCCCTGTTCACCGTCTCGGGCTTCGACCCTGAGCAGTCGTATGCCTGCCGGTACGCTTCACTGGCGTTGCCGGTCTCGAGGTAGGCAAGGCAGAAGGTTTGCTGTTTTGGCGTAAGCAAGATTACCCCTTTCGATTGAGATTTTATAATACCACAATTTGATGTGACCTTGGTAAGGCAAAGTATCACTTTTCGTCTTTAGGGATAGTTTGGTTAAGGGCAGGTATCCCCCGGCCACCCGCCTATAGGCTGGCAACCCAGTCGGGCTTGCATCTCGTTTAGGCGAAGGCCTCATTTGTTGACATATAGCTGACATAGAAACGTATTACCAAGTTCATACACCAGATCATGACCTCAGTAAGTCATTGATATTTATTTGGTGCGGGCGGCCGGACTTGAACCGGCAAGGGCCGAGGCCCGAGGGATTTTAAGTCCCTTGCGTCTACCGATTTCGCCACGCCCGCATCAGCCCGAACCTACGCGTGGCGGAAACACCGTGCAAGCCGTGGCTCAAGCATCGTCCTGCGGCGTGCCGCCATGGCGGATCATCATGTCCTTCAACTCGATCACGGCGGCATCGAGGGTCGCCGCGTCGGTGCAGCGGGTGACGATGGCGGTGCCGAACGTGCCGTTGCGCGAGAAGGGATAGCTGCCCATTTCGGTGGTGGCGTATTTTTCCTGCAGCTTGGTCAGGTCGGCCGCCATCTGGCTTTCGGCCAGGAATACCGTGACCGAACGCGACAGCATGGGCTTGCCGCCTTTCAGGGAATGGCGCACGCCATCGAACTGCGCCTGCATGATGCGAGGCACGCCGGCCATGCAATGCACATTGCCGATGCGAAAGCCAGGCGCCTTGCTCACCGGATTGTCGATCAGGTCCGAGCCCTCGGGCACGTCGGCCATCTTCATGCGCGCTTCGTTGACACGCTCCCCGTAGTAGTCGCGTAGCAGAGCGTCGGCCGCCGGGTGGCGGATGACCTTGACCTTGAAGGCCGCCGCGATCGAGGCACAGGTGATGTCGTCGTGGGTCGGACCGATGCCGCCGGTGGTGAAGACGTAGTCGTTCTCGGCCGATAGTTCGCGCACTGCCTTGACGATGGCGGCCTCGATATCGGCGACCACGCGCACCTCCATGAGGCGCACGCCGACATCGTTCAGCCCCTTGCCGATATAGGCCAGGTTGCTGTCCTGCGTGCGGCCCGACAGAATTTCGTTGCCGATGATCAACAAGGCGGCGGTATAGATGCGGTCCTCGGCCATGGCTTGCGTCACTCCCCTCTCGTCACGTCTTGCTTGGCAGTCTTTTTAAAGCAGATCGCGCAAGAGAGCCACCAGCGGGCGGTCCGCCGACGGCATGTCGAGGTCGGCCAGCCGCACGGGGCGTATCCAGCGCAGCGCCTGCCCCTCGCGCCCGGCGATCTCGCCCCGCCAGACCCGGCAGGCAAAAACCGGCATCAACAAGTGGAAATCGGCGTAGGAGTGGGAGGCGAAGGCGATGGGCGCCAGGCAGCTCTCGGTGATGTCGATGCCCAGTTCTTCGGCCAATTCGCGCACCAGTGCCGCCTCAGGAGTCTCCCCCGGCGCCACCTTACCGCCTGGAAACTCCCACAAGCCGGCCATGGACTTACCGACCGGCCGCTGGGCGACCAGCACGCGCCCATCCGCATCGACCAGGGCAACGGCGGCAACCAGGACGATGGGAAGCGTTGTCTTGGCCTGGTACCGTCCTGCCTGCATGCAGCCGCTGTCGGGTACGTGATCCGTCATCGCAGATGTGCCGTGGAATCAGGTGAGGCAAAGCTTTGGAGCGCGCCCCCCCTCTCCCTGTCCCTCCCCCTCGCGGGGGGAGGGAACCCGGCAGTACTGCCGCGACTCACAAAGCTAGCTACCCGTGACGGCGCAATATCGTCCCCTCCCCCCGCGAGGGGGAGGGGGAGGGGGAGGGGGAGGGACAGGAAGAAGGGGGCGGCGATTCCGCCTCTCGATCTATTCAGGACTTCCATCGATATGACTATAACCGGCTGACGGCGGCGCCGAGGAGCGTGGCGTCCTGCTCCGCTTCCTCGCGGGTCAACGCATAGTAAGTCACCTGGCGCATGCCGCCACGGGCCGGGAAGTTATATTCTCCAATCCCCTGCGAGCGCAGCCCCACCTTTTCCAACACCCGTTCGGAGGCCCGGTTGTCGACCAGCGCCGCCGCCCACACCCTGTGCAGGCCAAGCCGGTTGAAGGCCAGGAGAACGATGCGGCGCAGTGCCTCGGTGGCGTAGCCTTGTCCCCAATAGGGGCGGCCCATCCAATAACCGACTTCGGCGCCCTTGGCGTAATCGCCGACCTTCATCTGCACCGTGCCCATCAGCACGTCATCGTTCAGCCGGGCGACGGCCAGGGTATAGTCATCGCCCTGGCGCAACTTGTCACGGGTCACGCGAATCCAGCGTTCAGCCAACCCTTCGGGGTAGGGATAGGGAACATCGGCCAGGAAGCGGACAACATCCCAATCGCCGGCATAGCTGCGTACCTTCGCTGCGTCCTTCGACTCCAGCCCGCGCAGCCTCAGGCGTTCGGTTTCCAGCGGGAAGAGCGCCACGGAACCGGCCTCAGGAGCGATAGTCGGCGTTGATGGTGATGTATTCGTGGGTCAAATCGCAGGTCCACACGGTGGCCTTGCCCCGCCCGATGCCGATATCCACGCCGATATCGATGTCACGGCCTTTCAAGTGCGCGGCAACCGGCGCCTCGTCGTATCCCGACACCGCCTGACCGGAGGCTGCCACCGGCACGCCGCCGATCGAGATGGTCAGACGGTCGCGATCGGCCTTCTCCCCACTCTTGCCGACAGCGGCGACGATGCGGCCCCAATTGGCGTCCTCTCCGGCAATGGCCGTCTTGACCAGCGGCGAATTGGCGATGCAGAGCCCGATGCGTCGGGCCGAGGCGGCTGATGCGGCCCCCGAAACCGCAATCGTGACGAATTTGGAAATGCCCTCGCCGTCCTTGACCACCAGCAAGGCCATTTCCTGTAAAAGCGAGTCGAACTGGCGGCGGAAGTCGCGCAGGCGTGGATCGCGATGGTCGGTTATCTTCTTGTGAGCGGCTTGCCCAGTGGCGAAGGCCAACACCGTGTCACTGGTCGAGGTATCGCTGTCGACGGTGATGCAATTGAAGGTGCGGTCGCTGCCCTTGGTCAACAGCACCTGCAACGCTTCCTTGCCGATCTTCGCATCCGTGAAGACATAGCCGAGCATGGTCGCCATGTCGGGTGCGATCATGCCCGAGCCCTTGATAATGCCGTTCAAGGTAACCGTCGTTCCGTCGATGGTCGCCGAACGGGTGGCGCCCTTCGGATAGGTATCAGTGGTAGCGATAGC
>CAMCUA010000251.1 GCA_945878455.1 Asaia bogorensis
TACGCGAGTATTTGCGCCGCGGTCCGCTCGGCTTTCCCGTCGTCGACGTGGCGGTGACCCTAACCGACGGCCAGTTTCACGCCGTCGACAGTTCGGAAATGGCCTTCAAGACGGCCGGCTCGCTAGCCATGCGCGAAGGCATGCCGAAATGCGGCCCGGTGGTGTTGGAGCCAATCAACCAGGTCAGTATCGCGGTGCTGTCCGAGTTCACCTCGCGCATCCAGCGCCTCGCCAGTTCACGGCGCGGCCATATCCTCGGATTCGATGCCAAGCCGGGCTGGAAGGGCTGGGACGAGGTCCGTGTGCAGATGCCGCAGGCGGAGATGCACGACCTGATCAACGAATTGCGGTCGGTGACGCTGGGCGTCGGCAGCTTTTCCAGCAGCTTCGATCACCTGCAGGAAATGAGCGGACGGGAAGCTGACCAGGTGATCTCGGCCCGCCAGGGACATACTGCCGCCGCCTGAGCCCAAGGCGCCAACTGGTTGGCGCCATTGTCTGGCATGGAGAGGCCCGGCATGCGATTTCCGCATTGCTAAATATGGTGAATAAGAAGGTCTTTTCTGGGACTTAGGTTGTGCTGCAAGCGCGAAGACGCAGTTTGCCCGGCCCCGGGGAGCGGACAAAAAAACGCCGGGAAACCTGAGTTTCCCGGCGAGTCTAACAGGGAGGCTTCACGTCTGGGAGACGTAGGACCCGATATGCCCGGGAGGGGGAGGATCGGGCCCAGGTTTTCGGGCATTGCACCCGAAACTCGGAAATTCGCGTCGATCTCGGCTGCTGCCTAACCATGCTGCAACGCAACATCAACTGTCCCTCATATACCGGGGAGAGAACCCGGGAACCATCGTCAATCATGCAATTCTGGTATGCGCCAGACGCATGACTGGAAGGGTGGCGCGGAACCGGGAAAGCGACGGTGCGGCCATCGTCTCGACATGACATGAAACCCGCCCCTACGCGGGCACTTGCTAAAGGCCGGCCTCGGCAATCTTGCGCAACAGGAAGTCGCGGAAGACGACAATACGCTTCGAATCGCGCAATTCCTCGGGGTAGACGAAGTAGGCATCGAAACTGGGCCCGCGCAGTTCGGGCAGCACCTCGACCAGGTTGCCCGCCTCGAGGCTCATATAGTGGGGCAAGGCGCCGATGCCGAGCCCGCTTTGCACCGCCCGGAAGATGCCGTAGATGCTGTTGACGCGCAGCGCGGCGCGGCGCGCCTTGCGTGACGGCGCCCCGGCGGTGAGCAGCCAATTGACATCGGCCACTGGCAGCTCGGCATCCTCGCCGAAGACGATCAGACTGTGCTGATCGAGATCCTGCGGTTTCAGCGGGATGCCACGGCGTTTCAGGTAATCGGCCGAGGCGAAGACGTGATAGTGTATGGTCGCCAAATGGCGCTGCACCAGATCGGCCTGGCGCGGCGGCACCATGCGGATGGCGACGTCGGCCTCGCGCATGGCAAGATCGAGTTCGCCGTCGTTGAGCACCAGGCTGAGCGAGACCTCGGGGTAGAGCTCGATGAATTCCTTCAACCGCTCGGTCAGCCAGAGCGAGCCGAAAGCCACCGTACAGGTCACTTTCAACGGTCCGCGCGGGCGATCCTTGCTATCGCTGATGCGCGCCTCGGTCATTGCCAGCTTGGTGAAGACCTCGTGCACGGTCCGGTGCAACAGCTCGCCCTGTTCGGTCAGGATCAGGCCGCGGGCATGGCGGTGGAACAGCAGCACGCCCAGGTTTTCCTCGAGCCCGCCGATCTGCCGGCTGATCGCCGACTGGCTGAGGTTCAGGGCTTCTCCGGCATGGGTGAAGCTGCCGGCTTCGGCCACCGCGTGAAAGACCCGCAAGCGGTCCCAATCCATCGTCATCGGCGTGCCTCCCTAACCCCTGCCCGGCGCCCGCCGGGTATCGCTACTCGGCGGCCGCCGGGCGGCTTTCGGCGGCGGCCAGATAGCGTTCCGCTTCGAGCGCGGCCATGCAGCCGGTGCCGGCGGCGGTGACCGCTTGGCGGAATATCTTGTCCTGGACATCACCGGCGGCGAACACGCCCGCGACGCTGGTCGTCGTGCTGCCCGGCGTGGTGACGACGTAGCCATCGCTGTCCATGGCGAGCTTGCCCTTGAACAAATCGGTGTTCGGATTATGGCCGATGGCGACGAACAGGCCATCGACCGGCAAGTCGCGCGTCGCGCCGCTATGGACGTCGCGCAAGGTCAGGGCCTTGACCACGGCGGGCTTGCCGTCGCCCTTGATATCGTCGACCACATGGTTCCAGATGATCTCAATCTTCGGATTGCGGGCGATGCGTTCGCGCAGGATATGTTCGGCGCGCAATTGGTCGCGCCGGTGGATCAGCGTCACCTTGTCGGCGAAATTGGTCAGGAACAGGGCTTCCTCGCCCGCCGTGTTGCCGCCGCCGACGACCGCCACTTGCTTGCCGCGAAAGAAGAAGCCGTCACAGGTGGCGCAGGCCGACACGCCGGCGCCCATGAAGCGGCGTTCGGCCTCCAACCCCAGCCAACGGGCGCTGGCCCCGGTGGCGACGATCAGCGTGTCGCCGGTGTAGACGGTTCCCGAATCGCCGGTCGCCACAAACGGCCGGCGGCTGAGATCGACCTCGACAATCGTGTCGTCGAACAGGCGGGTGCCGACGTGTTCGGCCTGGGCCTGCATCTGTTCCATCAACCAGGGGCCCTGGATGACCTCGGCGAAGCCGGGATAGTTCTCGACATCGGTCGTGATGGTGAGCTGGCCGCCCGGTTGCAGCCCCTTGATCAGGATCGGCTTCTGATTGGCTCGCGCGGCATAGATGGCGGCGGTATAGCCGGCGGCGCCGGAACCGATGATCAGCACCTTGCTGTGTACGCGGCGGGAGTCGGCGATCGAAGAGGCAGGCATGGCGGAGACTTTCATTGGTAGGGCGGGATGCGGCCAGGACCGGACAGCACCGGGCGGGGGACCGGCAGCCGCACGGCGATGCTTACGATACAATCGCAAGGGGCAACATAGAAATGCCAAGCGCCGGAAACAAGCCGGCTGCTGCCAGCGGGATATTGCCAGGGAGGATGTTGCCAGGGGGGATGCTTGCGCCCTAGCGGAGCCTTGGTTAGGCTAACGACGGCCCGCACAATGGGTCGACCCAGACACGGCGGCCGAACGCATCCCTATGGACATCATCCTCGTTCCCCTTTTCCACCTGCTGGTCACGGTGCTCGATCTTTACGTCTACGTGATCGTCGCCGCAGTGGTGCTGAGTTGGCTGACGGCGTTTAACGTCATCAACACGCGCAACCGCTTCGTCTATGTGATCGGCGATGTCATTTTCCGGCTGACCGAGCCGGTGCTGCAGCGTATCCGTGCCATATTGCCCAATTTTGGCGGCCTCGACCTTTCGCCGGTGCTCCTCATCCTGCTGCTGATGGTGGTGAAGGAAGTCCTGGTGCGAATCGCTATCCGTTTCGGTGACTAAGCGCGGTGCCGGATCGTTTCGGTTCTCGGCGACAGCGCCGCGCCGCCGCCTGACCGCAGGGGAGGATGGCCTCGGTGGTTGAAGTGGGAGCCCGGATCATCGACGGCAACGGCTTGGCCCTGAAGCTGCGCCAGCGCATCCACGCGGCCACCGCCGATCTGGCCCGGGAACACCATCTGCAGCCGGGCCTGGCCGTCGTGCTGGTCGGCGACGATCCGGCAAGCCACGTATACGTAAGCAACAAGGGCCGCCAGACGACCGCCGTCGGCATGGCATCGTTCGCGCACTGCCTGCCGGCCGATACGTCGGAAGCGGTATTGTTGAGCCTGATCCGCCGGCTCAACGCCGACGAGCGCGTGCACGGCATCCTGGTGCAGCTGCCGCTACCGGCGCAGATCGGCGAGGCGGCGGTGATCGCCAGCATCGATCCGGCCAAGGATGTCGACGGCTTTCACGAGGTCAACGTCGGCCGCCTGTTTACCGGTGCCGGGGCGCGTGCCTTCGTCCCCTGTACGCCGCAGGGCTGCCTGATGCTGATCGCGGACCATCGCGGCGCCAGCCTGGACGGGCTCGAAGCCGTCGTGCTCGGTCGCTCCAACATCGTCGGCAAGCCGGTGGCGCAATTGCTGTTGAGTGCGAACTGCACCGTGACCATCGCCCATTCGCGGACCCGCGACCTGGCGGCGACATGCCGGCGTGCCGATATCTTGGTTGCCGCCGTCGGCCGGCCAAATCTGGTGCAAGGCTCATGGATCAAGCCAGGTGCCACGGTCATCGATGTCGGCATCAACCGGCTGGCCGATGAGGCGGGCAAAGCCAAGCTGGTCGGCGACGTGGACTTCGCGGCGGCTCA
>CAMCUA010000252.1 GCA_945878455.1 Asaia bogorensis
GATCTGCAGACGGGCAAGATCGTTTCGACCGTCACCGGTGTCGGCAACGAGAGCTACATGCTCGATGCTATTCCGGCGGCAAGCTAAAGCAGGCTTGGACTTGGGAGAGCCCAGCGCTATCGTTTCAGCCAAACAAAACAAGTTAAACAACATCAAACACAGGGAGATTCCGATGATGCTCACACGACGTTCCCTTATAGCGGCCGCTTCGGCCCTTCCGTTTATCGGTGCGGCGCGGTTTGCTTCCGCGCAGACTGCCTGGGTTCCCACCCAGGATGTCGAGTTCGTTGTACCCTTTGCCACCGGCGGCGGTGCCGACCTGTTGGCCCGTGTCATCCACAAGATCATCGTCGATGAAAAACTGGTGCCGGTTTCCATCGCGCTGAACAACCGCCCGGGCGGCGGTGGGGCGACCGGGATCGGCTATGTGAGTTCCCGCAAGGCCAGCGATCCGCATACCATCGTGTTGGTCAACGGTTCGACCCAGATCACGCCGATCATGAACCCGGAGGCCAAGACGCTGTCGGAAGTCCGGCCGGTGATGAACGTTATGCTCGACGACTTCCTGCTGTTCGTGAAGGGCGATGCGCCGTGGAAAGACGCCAAGGAATTCGTCGCCAACGCCAAGAGCAAGCCGGCGAAAAGCATCGCCTTTGCGACCGGCGGCCCGACCGACGCGATGGCCATCACCATCTTCTCAAAGGCCACTGGCGTCGACTACAACGTGCTCAGCTTCAATAGCGGCGGCGAAGCGCTGACCCAGCTGTTGGGTGGACACGTCCAGGCTTGCATGGGCAATCCGCTCGAATTCATGGGCCATCTTTCTTCGAAGTCGGTGCGGGCGCTGGGCGTGTTCCGCGAGACGCGCTTTGCCGCGCTACCCGACGTGCCGACCATGAAGGAGCAGGGCTACAGTACGCCAAGCTTCCAGATGTGGCGCGGCATGGCGACGCCCAAGGGCACGAATGACGCCGCTGCCAAGTATTGGGAGGGTGTGTTCGCCAAGGTTGTCGCCTCGCCGACCTTCAAGGCTTACATCAAGGACAACGTGGCGACCGAATCGGCTATCGGGGGACCGGCGTTCGTGAAGTTCCTCGAAGAGCAGGAAAAGCTTTATCGCGACCTGCTCGGCAAGCCGGCCTGATCGATGAAGCTCAGCGGTCTGGGGGGCGAGCTTGCCCTTAGCCTGGTATTCGTCGGAACGGGCGTATTCTGGATCGTCGTGGCGGCAGGAAAGCCGTTGTGGGAGGGGTTTGCCCCTGCAACGGGATTCCTGCCGCTCGTTTACGGTGGGCTGTTGGTGGTGCTGGCCGTTGCCGCGACAGCGGTGGATGTGCTGACCGTCCGCGACGGCGACGAACCGAAGACGCCGGCCGGTCGGCCATTGATGATCCTGTTGGCACTCGCCGCCGGCGTTTCCGGCATCGAGACGGCGGGATTTTTCGCTTCGATGTTTCTGGCGATGCTGTTTCTGTTCCGTGTCGCCGAACGACGGCCGATTGTCGCCTCGTTGGCGACCTCGGCGGGCTCGGCGTTGCTTCTAACGTTGGTGTTCCGCACCTGGCTTGGCGTTCCGTTGCCAGCAGGGCCCTGGGGATTCTGATCGATGTCTGTCATTTATGATTTGGCGGCAGGGTTCGCCGGTGCGCTGACGCCATGGAACCTGATGATGTGTTTCGCCGGCGTGTTCGCGGGCCAGATCGTCGGCGCGTTGCCCGGGATCGGACCTTCCTCGGCGATTGCGCTGTTGTTGCCGCTGACCTTCGGCTCCGACCCAACATCGGCGATCATTCTGTTTGCGGGTATCTATTACGGCGCGCAATACGGCGGCACGTTGACCTCGGTGCTGATCAGCGTGCCGGGCGAGCCGTCGAGCGTGATGACCAGTCTCGACGGCTATCAGATGGCGCTGCAGGGGCGGGCCGGAGCGGCATTGGGCATCGCGGCGATCGGTTCGTTCATCGCCGGCACTATCGCGACGGTGGGCCTGATGCTGCTGGCCCCACCGCTGGCGCGTGCAGCGCTGGCCTTCGGTCCGCCGGAGTATTTCGCGCTGGTCGTGCTCGGCCTGACCGCGCTTGCCGCTGTCGGCGGCTCGGTGCTCAAGGGGTTGACCACCGGTCTATTTGGATTGCTGGTCAGCACCATCGGCATCGATCAGCAGACCGGCGTGGCGCGTTTCGCCTTTGAGCGCGTCTGGCTGCTCGACGGCGTCGGCTTCATCGTCCTGACCGTGGCGTTGTTCGGCGTGGGCGAAGTGCTGTCGAGCGCCGGCCTGCCGACCATGCGGCCGGTGGCGACAGTGAAGAACCTGCTGCCGTCGCGCACCGATTGGAAGGCCAGCCGCATGCCCATCCTGCGCGGCAGCCTGATCGGCTTCGTCGTCGGCGTCCTGCCGGCGACCGGGGCGACCATCGCCTCATTCCTTGCCTATATCGTCGAGAAGAAGGTGGCCAAGGATCCGTCGCGCTTCGGCAAGGGCGCCATCGAAGGTGTGGCTGGCCCCGAAGCGTCCAACAATGCGGCGGCGGGCGGCGCCATGGTGCCGATGCTGGCGTTGGGCGTGCCCGGCTCGGGCACGACGGCGATCATCCTCGGCGCGCTGATCATGTTCGGCATCCGGCCGGGGCCGGAACTGTTCGACAAGAACGCGGAGCTAGTCTGGACCGTCATCGCCAGCATGTATATCGGTAATTTCATTTTGCTGATCATGAACCTGCCGCTGGCGGGCCTGTTCGCGCAACTGCTGCGCGTTCCGTATTCGTGGCTCTATCCGCCGATCCTGGTGTTGTGCGTGGCCGGCGTCTATTCGCAGGCCAACTCCATCGAGGATGTTTGGATGCTGATCGGCTTCGGCGCGCTGGGTTGGGCGATGATGCGCTACGACTGGCCGGCAGCGCCGATGATCCTCGGGTTGGTGCTCGGCACCATATTCGAGAATTCGCTGCGTCAGTCGATGACGCTGTCGCACGGCAGTGTCGGGATCTTCTTCACACGGCCGATTTCGGCCGTGCTGTTGGCTTGCGCGGCGATCGCCGTGCTGACGCCGGTTCTCTTGCGCATCTTCCGGCCGCGCGTGCTCGCCTAGGTTCCAGGCGCTATGCGAGGGAGGCTGCCGGGGGCAATCACCTAACCAGAACCGGGTGCGTACCAGGGCAGGTCGGGTGTCGGGGCCGCGACATGCCCCCGGCAGTTGATGAACCCTATGCCCGGAGAGCGGCGACGGCTGTGACCGCCGTCACGGGTCGTAGATTATATTTCACCGCCGCCGGAAATGACGACATCGCGCCAGCCGTATGCAACGGCCGGCAGTGCCCTGCCGGCGAAGGGAATACTGCGCGAAGCGATCAATTTTCCGCCCTGTGATTCATAGAACCAGCGCGCCGGATTGCCTGATAGAACCCAGGCAACGAAGGTATTCAGGGACTGCTGGCTCAGGTGGTGGCGAGCGGCTTGAAACAGCGCAATGCCGATACCCTTCCCCATAGCATCGGGATGGATATAAAGAACGAAAAGTTCGCCGTTGAAATCGCCCAGTTTGTGCCGGATGGGTCCGGCCTCGGCGAGACCGACAATGCGCCCGTTGGCCGACTCCGCCACCAATAGGGTGCCGTTGCCAACCGCGGCCATCCGCCGACGCGGCGCCGTTGCCTCGTGTTCGACGGACATGCTCAGCAGATACGAGTCCGGGACCAGGTGCGGATAGGAGTCGCGCCATGAGGCCACGTAGGCCTCGGCCATGCCGTGGATGTCCTGTAGACGGGCGGTGCGAATCGACACCAGGGGCGGCTCGGTACCAATCGTCATGCACGCAGCCTAACAAGAAGGCGTGGCTGCGGTCGAGAGGCGTGCTGACGGCGCTACGCCGCGCTGCGGAGGACGGCGCAAAAGAAGCCGTCGGTTTGCGTGGTCGCGGGGCTCAAGCGCACGAAGGGTGCGGCGGCGGTGGGCAGGGTCGTGGCGCCTGCCCAGATATCTTGCACCGGTACGACGGTCATATCGGGCCGGCGCGCCAGCAGGGCAGCCACCCGACCCTCGTTTTCCGCCGCCGGCAGGGCACAGGTCGCATAAATCAGCCGCCCGCCGGGGCGCAGCAGGGCGATCGCGCGATCCAGGATGCTATCTTGCACGGCGGCGTGCTGCGGTACGGAATCCGGATCCTGTCGCCAGCGCAGATCGGGTCGCCGCCGCCAGGTTCCCGAACCGGTGCAGGGGGCATCGACCAACACGCGGTCGGCGGTGCCGCGAATCGTCTCTAACAATGGACCATCGCCCGTGGCGGTC
>CAMCUA010000253.1 GCA_945878455.1 Asaia bogorensis
CCATGACATCACCCCTTCATGGCAGCGGCGCCGGCTTTGATCGCCTTGACGATATTGTGATAGCCGGTGCAGCGGCAGATGTTGCCTTCGAGCCACTCGCGGATCTGGTGATCCGTCGCGTCGGGAACTTTCTTCGCCATGTCGATGGCGCTCATCACCATGCCGGGCGTGCAGAAGCCGCATTGCAGGCCATGGTTTTCGCGAAAGGCCTCCTGCATCGGGTGCAGGTTGTCGCCGGTGGCCAAGCCCTCGATGGTCGTCACCTGGGCGCCGTCAAGCTGAACCGCCAGCACGCTGCAACTTTTGATCGCGTTGCCGTTGACATGGACGGTGCAGGCGCCGCATTGCGAGGTATCGCAGCCGACGTGGGTGCCGGTCAGGCCCAGCGTCTCGCGCAGGAAAGACACCAGCAGGGTCCGGTTCTCAACCTCGCCGGAAGCGGCCTTTCCGTTGACGGTCATGGTGACTTTGGGCATGGGCGATCTCCTGCTTCACGTTGGCGGCAGGCAGCACCCAGGAGACATTCGGAAATCGGGCGGAGAGACGGATTCCAGCAGGGGTTGGGACTGGCCGCGGCGCCTGGTGCGCCAAGCCACATGCCACATTACCCGACAGCTGCAATCGATCGTTGGGCCTCCCTGAACGTCCCTGTGGTGCGCCGATTGAACACGACGTCGGGTGCACTCTAGCACTCATCGAAGGAATCAGGACAATCCCCTTTTTCGGGGCGCCCTAGGCCTTCGGCTCAGCGAGAAGCCTGCCTAGCAAATCGTCCAGGGCCGCAGCCTCATCCTCCGTCAGGCGCGCGGCAACGGCGTTGTCGATGGCGGCAGCATAGGTCGGCCATATGCGCCGCCGTAGGTCCTTGCCCGAGGTAGTAATCGCAACGATTTGACCGCGGCCATCCTCTTCACAGGGCCGCCGGGCGACATATCCCGCAGATTCCATGCGGTCGAGTAGGCGCGACAGGCCATATTGCGGCAGGAGCATCTCGCGTTCCAATTCGAATGGCCGCAAGCCCCGGTCGTCGATGCGATCAAGCTCCAATAGCACATCGTACCAAGCCAGGGGTGGCAAGCCGGCAGCCTTCAGCGCCTTCTCGATCTGCGACAGCGCAACCTGCTGCGCCCGCATCAGGCGAGCCCAGGCGCGGATGACTGTCTTGCTGGGTTCCGGGCTCATCCCCCCAGTCTACATCCATATGCAATTGCATCAAGATTGACAATGAATGCATGCGCATATATATTGATGCAAATGCATTGAAAGGAGACCACCATGACACAAACGCAACTCACCACCGGCGCGACATTCGCTCTGCGTGTCGCACTTGGCACCGTGTTCATCGCGCACAGCCTGTATCTGAAGCTGTTTGTCTTCACGTTGCCGGGCACGGCGGCGTTCTTCGAGTCCATCGGACTGCCCGGATGGCTTGCCTACATTGTCTTCACGGCCGAGGCCGGCGGCGGCATCCTGCTCGTGCTGGGTGTACAGGCACGATGGGTCGCACTGGCGCTCGTCCCGATCCTTGCCGGGGCAACCTGGGCGCATTGGGGCAATGGCTGGATGTTTGGATTTCCAAACGGCGGCTGGGAATACCCCCTCTACCTGACGTTGCTCGCCATTGCCCAATTCATGTTGGGCGACGGTGCCTATGCCCTGGTTCGCTCAAAGTCTCTCGAATGCATAGCGCTTTGAAGTGGGCAGGAGGATTCCCATGACGAGCGATCGGCTCATACTGGTCAGCCACCACCTCTGCCCCTACGTCCAGCGCGCGGCCATCGCGATGGCTGAAAAGGATGTCGCATTCGAGAGGGTCTACGTCGACCTTGCGAACAAGCCGGACTGGTTCCTGGCCCTGTCGCCACTCAGCAAGACGCCGGTATTAAAGGTGGGCGACAAGGCCATTTTCGAATCGGCCGTCATCTTGGAATACCTCGAAGACGTGCGGCCGCAGCCGCTACACCCCGCCGACCCTCTAGCGCGGGCGGAACACCGCGCCTGGATCGAGTTCGGATCGTCAGTGCTGAACGACATTTGGGGCTTCTACTCGGCCCTCGACGAGGCCGCCTTCCGGGCCAATGCAAATTTGCTTGCCGAAAAATTCGCTCAGATCGAACGCTGCCTTGGAACCGGCCCCTATTTTGCCGGCCCCGCCTTCTCACTGGTCGATGCGGCCTTCGGACCGGTGTTCCGCTACTTCGACGTCTTCGAGCGCATCGGCGAATCTGGCATTCTGTTCGACAAGCCAAGAGTGGCTGCGTGGCGGGAGGCGTTGGCCGCCCGCCCTTCGGTTCAGGCTGCGGTCGGCGACGACTATGCCACACGCCTGTGGCGGTTCCTTGAGACGCGAAACTCGCATCTGTCGCGGCTGATGGCCCAGCGCAGTACGTCATAGTACTGCACGGGGCCACCGCTCGGGATACCGGCCTATCGCATCAACCCTGGAGCGCCGCCTCCAGCGCCTTGCCCATCTCCTGGGTATTGGCCTTGCCACCCATGTCGCGAGTGCGGATGCCACCAGAAGCGAGCAAGTCGGCAATGGCCTTTTCGATGGCGGCGGCAGCCTTTTTCTCGCCCAGGTGATCCAGCATCATGGCCCCCGACCAGATCTGGCCGATGGGATTGGCGATACCCTTTCCGGCGATATCAGGGGCCGAGCCGTGCACCGGCTCGAACATCGACGGATATTGGCGTTCCGGGTTGATGTTGGCCGATGGAGCAATGCCGATGCTGCCGACCACCGCCGGCCCGAGATCGGACAGGATGTCACCGAACAGGTTGCTGCCGACGACCACGTCGAACCAATCCGGATGGGTGACGAAATGCGCCGTCAGAATATCCACATGGTACTGGTCGGCGCGCACATCGGGATACTGCTGGGACATCAACTTATAACGCTCGTCCCAATAGGGCATCGAGTGGATGATGCCGTTCGACTTGGTTGCTGACGTGACGTGCTTAGCTGGGCGCGAACGGGCCAGTTCGAAAGCGTAGCGCAGCACCCGGTCGACGCCCTTGCGGGTGAAGATCGACTGTTGGACGACAAGCTCATCCTCGGTGCCCTGATTCATCCGACCGCCGATTTCCGAATACTCGCCCTCGTTGTTTTCGCGCACCGTCATAAAGTCGATTTCACCCGGCTTACGCCCGGCCAGCGGACAGGGCACGCCTTCGAACAGCTTCACCGGCCGCAAGTTGACGTACTGTTGAAAGCCGCGCCGGATCGGAATCAGCAGGCCCCACAGCGAAACATGATCGGGCACCGTCGGCCAACCGACCGCGCCAAGAAAGATGGCATCGAAGGCTCCAAGCTGAGCGATGCCGTCGGCCGGCATCATCTGCCCGGTCTTGGCGAAACGCTCGCAGCTCCAATCGAAATGGGTCCACTTGATCTCGAAGCCGAAGCGGCGGCCTGCCGCGTCGAGCACGCGCATACCCTCGGGCACGACTTCGTTGCCGATGCCGTCACCGGGTACGGCGGCGATCTTATATGTCTTCACGTTCACGATCTCCGTTGCTTGACGCTGGCGCCCACTGATTGGGCATGTCGATGACAAGAGGATTACAATAAGATGGCGGCTGCGCAAAGCCCGCGACCATCAGATCAGCCGCCCGCACAGCAAACCGTCCTGTCCTTTGGTCTGGCGCGGCCCTTCCAGCCCACGCCTCGATTTCTTTTTCCCCAGCAACCACCAGCCGCATCCCAGGAAGCACCGCGCCCATGATATCGGCCCGCTTTTCCCATATCATTCGCGCCTTGCAGCAACGGGATTTCTGCGTCTTCATGGCCGGTCATCTGCTGAGCCAGATGGGTATGTGGATGCAGCGTATCGTCGCCGGCTGGATGGCCTGGGAACTGGCCCGCTCTGCAACCTGGCTGGGTTTGATCGGCATGGCTGACCTGGTGCCGACCCTGTTCATCGGCGCTATCACCGGCGCCCTGGCGGACCGGCGCGACCGCCTGACCATCGTCCGCGTGTCGCAGGTCTTCAATGCCGCCTTCGCCGCTGTCATCTGTCTGCTCTACATTGAAGATTGGCTAACCATCCACCTGCTGTTCGCCTGCATGTTGGCCCAGGGCGTTTTCATGGCCATCAGTCAGCCGGCCCGACTGGCGATGATCCCCAGCATGATCGGCCGCGAGAACCTGCAAGCGGCCATCGCCATCAACTCGATGGTCTCCAACGGCGGCCGCTTTCTGGGCCCGATGATCGGCGGCATCGCCATCGTCCAGTGGGGCTCCGGCGCTGCCTTCGGCGTCTGCGCCCTATGCT
>CAMCUA010000254.1 GCA_945878455.1 Asaia bogorensis
CGGTCGTGTTATCGATCCTGATCATGGTCGGCTACGAGCAATTCTTCGCACCGCCAAAGGTGCCCGCGCCGCAGACGGGGTCGGCGCCACAGGCCGAAATCGCTTCTCCCAGCGCTCCCTCGCCAGCAGCGCCATCGCTGGATCGGCCATCGGCCGATGCGCCACGGCCCGGATTCATCGGTCAGGGCGCGGCCACGAGCGACACGAGCCTGTCCAGGTCGGCAGCGATCGGTTCGGTTCCCCGGGTCCGCATTGATACCCCGCGTTTACACGGTTCGATTTCACTGCGCGGGGCCCGCGTCGATGATCTGACGCTCGCCGACTATCGCGAGGAAGTCTCCAAGCTCAGTCCCGAAATCGTTCTGCTCAGACCGGCGGCGGGCAAGGACGGCTATTACAGCGAATTCGGTTGGGTACCTGCCGCGGGTACGATTGCCGTGCCTGGCCCCGACACCGAGTGGACCGCCGACCGCGAGACACTGACTCCCGACAATCCTGTGACACTGCGTTGGGACAATGGCAGGGGGCTGCAGTTCGAACGGGTCTACGCCATCGACCAGGATTATCTGTTCACCATAACTGAACGCGTGGCCAACACCGGCAGCGACGCCGTGGCGCTGCACACCTACGGGCTGGTGCAGCGGCGCGGCACGCCGCATGTCAGCGGCTTCTACATCATGCACGAAGGCATGTTGGGCTATATCGGCGGTTCCTTGGAAGAAACCACCTACGCCGATCTGCATGGCAAGGTTTTGCGCGAGAACGGTCGAGAATCCCTGGGTCTGCAGCGATTCCAGACGACGGGAGGCTGGCTCGGCATCACCGACAAATATTGGATGGTGGTGTTGATCCCCGATCAGCAGATGGGGGTTCAGGCACAATATCGGCATTGGCTGGCCGAAGGTGTCGATCGGTATCAGGCCGATTATTTGGGCCCGCGCAGCGAGATTGCGCCCGGAACCACCCACGAGGTCAGCGCCCAACTTTTCGCCGGGGCCAAGGAAGTGCTACTGATCGATGCCTATCAGGACCACCACCGCATCCCCGAATTCTGGCGGGCCATCGACTTCGGCTGGTTCCACTTCCTGACGCGGCCGATCTTCTATGCGCTGAACTACATCTACGTTCTGGTCGGTAACTTTGGCATTGCAATCCTGATCCTGACCGTCTTCATCAAGCTGCTGTTCTTCCCGCTCGCCAACAAATCCTATGTGGCGATGAGCAAGATGAAGAAGCTGCAGCCGGAGCTGGTCAAGCTGCGCGAGCGCTTCGGCGAAGACCGCGCCCGGATGAACCAGGAGATGATGGCCCTCTATAAGCGCGAGGGCGCCAATCCGGTGTCGGGCTGTCTGCCGATGCTGATCCAGATACCGGTGTTCTTTTCGCTCTATAAGGTGCTGTTCGTCACTATCGAAATGCGTCAGGCGCCGTTCTACGGCTGGATCAAGGACCTGTCGCAGCCCGACCCGACGACCATCTTCAACCTGTTTGGCTTGATCCCCTGGACGCCACCCGAACTGCTGGCCCATCTCGGCCTGTGGCCTATCATCATGGGCGTTACCATGTTCTTCCAGCAGAAGCTGAATCCACAGCCGGCCGATCCGGTGCAGGCCAAGATCTTCCTGTTCATGCCGCTGGTTTTCACGGCCCTGCTGGCCAGCTTCCCAGCCGGTTTGGTGATCTACTGGGCCTGGAACAACGTGCTGTCGATCCTGCAGCAATGGACGATCATGCGACGTATGGGCGTCAAGGCCTAACGGGCCTTTGCGCCGAACCGAGGACGGGGACCGAGAACGATGGTGGACATGCTTCCCGTCGCGACACCCGCCGTCGAAGAGGAAGCCAACGAAGCGGCATTGGAGGCCGGGCGGTTGCTGTTCGCCCGCGAATGCCGGTTTGTCATCGGCGTTGCCGGTCTCGATCAGGTGCCGCCCACCGACATGCCGGAAGTTGCCTTTGTCGGCCGGTCCAACGTCGGCAAGTCGAGCCTGCTGAATGCCTTGACCGGGCGCCATGACCTGGCCCGCACGTCGAACACGCCGGGCCGCACCCAGCAGCTGAACTTTTTCGATCTCGACGGCCGGCTGATGCTTGTCGACCTGCCCGGATACGGTTATGCCAGCGCACCGAAAGCGACGGTCGAGCGGTGGACACGGCTGCTGCGCGCCTATCTCAAGGGGCGTCCCGTACTACGCCGGGTTTGCTTGTTGATCGACGGCCGCCACGGCATCAAGGATGTCGACCGCGAGATGATGAAGATGCTGGATACCGCGGCGGTCAACTACCAGGTGATATTGACCAAGACCGACAAGCCGGCGGCTGGCGAACTGGCCCGCCAGCTCGACGGCGCGATGGTGGAACTGGCCCGGCATCCGGCTGCCCATCCGCGCGTATTGCTCACCAGCGCCCGTGATGGTGTCGGCATCGCTGCGTTGCGTGCCGCGCTGACGGCACTGGCTCATCCCCCTGAAACAAGCTAGGTTTTCGCGCCATGACTGCCGCCAAGACAACTGAACAACTGCTCGCCCAGGCTGCAACCCTGTCCGAAGCGCTGCCCTTTATGAAGCGCAGCGCCGGGGCGACATTCGTCATCAAGTACGGCGGTCATGCCATGGGCGATCCGCAGTTGGCCAAGATGTTCGCCCGCGATGTGGTGCTGCTCAAGCAGGTCGGCATCCATCCCATCGTCGTCCATGGCGGCGGCCCGCAAATCGGCGACATGCTCAAGCGGTTGGCGATCAAAAGCGAATTCGTCGATGGCCTGCGCGTCACCGACGAAGCCACCGTCGAAGTGGTCGAAATGGTCTTGGCGGGTAGCATCAACAAACAGATCGTTGCCGAAATCAACGCGGCCGGTGGGGTCGCCGTCGGCCTATCGGGCAAGGATGGCAATCTCATTCGAGCGCGCAAGCTTAGCCGGACCAAGCGCGATCCCAAATCCAACATCGAACGCGTCCTGGACCTCGGTCTTGTCGGCGAACCCGACGTCATCAATCCCCTGATACTGGATGTCTTCCGACGGTCGGATGAAATCATCCCGGTTATTGCCCCGATCGGCTTCGGTGCCGATGGCGAAACGTTAAACATCAATGCTGATACCGCGGCCGGAGCCATCGCCTCGGCGATGCGTGCGCGCCGGTTGATGATGTTGACCGACGTTGCCGGTGTGCTCGACGGCGATGGAAAATTGATTGCGGAACTCAGCGCCGATCGTGCTCGCGACATGATGGACAAGGGCATCATTCACGGCGGCATGATCCCCAAGATCGAAACCTGTCTCGATGCCGTAAGGCAGGGCGCCGAGGGCGCGGTCATCATGGATGGGCGTCTGCCCCACGCACTGCTCGTCGAAATCTTTACGGACCAAGGCGCGGGCACCCTGATCCGGCAGGCTTAGCGCTTGCCCCCGTTGCCGGCGAGGTCGGCCAGGAATTCGAGCTGCCAGGTCATGTCCGCCGGTTCCATCGGGTATTGGCCGTCGCAGGTGGCATGCAAGATGGTGTTTGGTAGAATGCCGGCCAGTCGGCGCTGAATTTCCTCCGCCGTGCCGGCCGGTAGTTTCGCCTTCCAGCACAAGGCGACCACCCCTTTGGCGCTTTTCGTCGACAAAGCCTTCTCGATTGTTGCCCGCGATACATCGGCGAGCAGGGCAATGGCATCGATGGCAAAGGTCCGCCGGCCGGCCCGTACGGCGCCTGCGGCAACCTCCGGCGTTAGTTTTCCGGCATTGAACAGCCTTTGTGCCTCGCCGTCCTCATCCTTCTCATTGCGTGCTTTTCCGTCCGTCGATGCCTCTTCAAGCCGGCGGTGCACCTCCTTGCTGATGGCATCCAAGGCTTCGGCATCAACATCGCTGTGTGCCTTCAGGACGTCGAGAAGGTGATCGGCGACAAATCGGCTAAGCCGCGCAATGGCACCGGGCGGCAAACTCGGCCGTCGGCACAGGGGATCATGCCAGGATTCGACCATGGGCGCCCGGTCGATTAGCCGATCCAGGGTCTCTTCGCGGATCTGTGCGCTGTTGTTGCCAAGCAAGGCGGTGATGGCGGCGACGTCCTTGCTGGCGGCAACGGCATCGGCGACCTTTTCACCCAAACCATTGCGGCGGCCTATGGCGGCAAGACGCTAAATTCTCATTCCAAGTGCAACACCGTTATGCTTCGGAGTTGCGATGGGAATTCACTATGGTCAGCTCGACCTTGATGAGCGTTACGAGCTTTATCGTCTCCGGGAGGACGGTAGAGGCGTTCGAGAGATCGGCCGCCTGA
>CAMCUA010000255.1 GCA_945878455.1 Asaia bogorensis
CAGGGTCCAGTCTAAGTTAACTTTTGGACCGCTCTAAAGGGGGCAGATCACCCCGGAAACCGCGACGCCGCCATTGCCGCCTTCCGGTTCCGCTTCGCTCCACCTACAGCCGGCAATGGCCAGGGAGGAAGCAATGCACTAACATTCACCCCGGACCACCTAATGGGGGCCGATCACGGCGCTGGACGAGATCGAAGCCATTGCCGCGATGGACGGCATCGACCTGATCGCCATCGGCGCGAACGATCTGGCCAAATCTCTGGGCGTCGCCGGCCAGGCCGACCACCCGTCCTTGGTCGCGGCCATCGACCGGATCAGCACCGCGGTCAATAAGGGCGGTGTGGCGCATCTGTCGCTTGGCGTTGGGCAGAGTGCCTTTCCCCGGACGTTGCCGCAATTGCGCAAACTCGGCGTACAATACATGCACTGCGGGCCGCAAACCGAAGTGCGCATCCTCAACTCCATGTCGGAGCAGGTTGCCAAGCTGCGCAGCGAGATGGGCAGGTGAGCTGCGTCCGGAACAGAATGCTAAAGGTAGCCTTGGCGTCACTGGAGCCGATACACTGCGCCCGCATTCTCACCCCCCAGGAAAGGCAACAATCACGCCGCAGGCCAGCTTGAGCAACGGCAGGCGAACCCCCGCGCTGGCGCCGTTCCGCATCCGCAGCTACCGCTTTCAGTGGGCCGCCGATCTCACCACCTCGTGGGCTTTCGAGATGGAGCTGATCATTCTCGGCTGGTACATCTTGGTCGAGACGAAATCGGTGCTGCTACTGACCGTCTACGGCTCCTTGCCCTATACCGGCATTCTGCTAGCGCCGATGTTCGGCCTGATCGGCGATCGCATCGGGCACCGCAACGTGCTGTGCACGTTGCGCGCCCTATATACCCTGCTGTCGCTGGCCTTGATGGTCTTGGCCTTAACCGGCCGGTTGAATTCCCTCTTCGTCCTCATCATCGCGACGTTGTTGGGCATCGTCCGCCCGTCGGACATTGTCATGCGCCAAGCCCTGGTCGGCGGCAGCATGCCGGGGGACCTGTTGATGGGGGCCATGAGCGTGTCGCGCACGACCCAGGATTCGGCGCGCATCGCCGGGGCGCTGGCCGGTGCCGCCCTGGTTGCCACCCTGGGCATCGGACCGGCCTATATCGTCATCGCCGGCCTCTACTTCGTCAGCTGCCTGCTGACCTTCGGTGTCGTCGGCGGCCGGCTGGCACGCACCGCCAAGGCCAGCGGGGCGCCGGTACCAGCCTCGCCCTGGCGCGGTCTGGCCACCGCGGTGACCTATATATGGACCACCCCCTATGTGCTGGCGACGATGTGCATCGCCTTTCTCGTCCATCTTACCGCCATCCCGCTGCTCAGCAGCCTGATGCCCTATGTGGCGAAAGAGGTCTATCGCGTCGACCAGACGGTGCTCGGCTATCTGGTCGCCATCCTGGCAACCGGCGCCCTGTTCGGCTCCATCGCGCTCAGCAACGCCAGCGGCCTGTTCCGGCCGGCGCGTATGGCCATCCTCTGTTGCGCCCTCTGGCATGCCGTCATCCTGATTTTTGCGCAGATCGACAATGCGCCGCGGGGCGGTGCCGTTCTGTTCGTCATCGGCTTCCTGCACAGCCTGGTCTTGGTGCCGATGTCGGTGATGCTGCTGCGCGGTATCGAGCCGGCGTTCCGCGGCCGGGTGATGGGGCTGCGCGCGCTGGTGGTCTACAGCATGCCGCTCGGCCTGCTGATCTCGGGTCAGTTGATTGAAGAGTTTGGCTACCGGGCGACGGCGTCGCTGTTCTGCGTCGTCGGGCTGATTGCCACCCTGCTAATTGCTCTCTACTGGCGCCGGCACCTGTGGAATCCCGAGGCTCCGGCCAACGCCCGTTCGTAGACGCCGGCGGCCGTAGAAACGGTGGTATCGCCATACCCCTGCCCTTGTCTACAATCTGGGTCATGGGCAACGCAACGCGGCACGGCCAACGAAGGCACGTGCGTGAAGGCAGACAGGAGAAGGCAGAATGGGTGCAAAGATTGCCATCGTCGGTACGGGCGCGGTGGGCGGTTATTCCGGCGCGCATATGGCGCGGGCCGGCGAAGATGTGACCTTCATCGATTCCTGGCCGGCCAATGTCGAGACGATGCGGACCAAGGGCCTGAAGATCAGCCACATCCGAGACGTGCCGGAATTCACCGTGCCGGTGCGGGCGCTGCATATCACCGAACTGCAGGGTCTGTGCAAGGAATCGCCCTTCGATATCGCCTTCGTCTGCACCAAGTCCTACGACACCGCCTGGGCGACAACGATGATCAAACAGTATCTGGCGCCCGATGGCTTCATCGTCTCGCTGCAGAACTGCATCAACGAGGAAACTATCGCCAACATCGCCGGCTGGGGGCGCGTCGTCGGCTCCATTGCCAGTTCGATCACGGTCGATCTGTGCGAGCCCGGCCATGTGCGCCGCGCCGCCGGTAAAAGCGGCGCCGCGCACACGGTCTTTCGCGTCGGCGAGGTTCACGGCCGCATCACCGACCGGGCGCGCGAAATCTGCCGGCTGGTCGCCTTCTCCGATTCCGCCAAGGTGACGGATAATCTGTGGGGCGAACGGTGGTCAAAGCTGGTGACCAACGGCATGGCCAATGGCCTGTCGGCCTGCACGGGCTTGATCAGTCGGGATATCCTGCTCGACGACGGACTGCGCCGCTTCGGCGCGCGGCTGGCCAGCGAAGCCATCCGCGTCGGCCAGGCGCTCGGCTACAAGCTCGAGGAAGTCCACCATCTCGACCCGGAAATGATTGCCCGCGCCGGCGAGGGCGATCCTAAGGCCGTTGCTGAATACGACGAGCATCGGCTGACCGAGGCGCGCAAGCCGGGTGGCGGTGCCCATCGGCCATCGATGGGCCAGGATATGGTTAAGGGCCGGCGCACCGAGATCGAGCAGTTGAATGGCTACATCGTCGAACGAGCCAAGGAAGTCGACATGCCGGTGCCGGCGAATGTCGCGCTGACCGACATCGTCAAGCGGGTCGAGCGGCGCGAACTGCAGCCCGACAAGCGCCACATCCTCGATCTCAGGCTGAACTGACCAAGGCCGTGGCCCTTTGGCCCCGGCGCTGTGCATGATCGACGGGCGGTGCTGACGCGATGTCGGATCCCCACCGCAAGCGCCTGTTGGTGGTCGATGACCAAGCGGCGATGGGGGACTTTATCGCGCACGTCGCTCAAAGCCTAGGCTTCGAGGTTGAAAGTTTCACCGATGCGCGACGTTTTCTGAACGCGCTCGACCGCGGCGTAGCGAGTGTCGTCATGATCGATCTGGCGATGCCGGGCATGGACGGCGTCGAACTGATCTGCAAGATGGCTGAAGGACATTCGCAGGCTGCCGTGTTCATTTTTCAGCGGCTTCGAACGGACGCATCAGGAGACGGTCATGCAGATGGGCGCGGCCAGGGGTTTGAACATGGCGGGATGTATCGAAAAGCCGATCCGTGCTGCCGATCTGCGCAAACTGCTGTCGCCCTATGCTCCATCGCCTGGCGAATAACTGATGCGAGAAGGCATTCCTGGCCTCGTAAGCGGCGAGACAGCAGCTCCGCTACTAGGAAAGCCATCCTACGATGGAGTGACGATCTTGTCGGGGTCCTTCGCTAGGGCCCTTCCGCTTGGTCCTGTCCGTAGCGCAATCCTGCGGTTTTCCTGTTGACACTACGAGAAATTTCGCCGACCGTTCGCCACTCCATCAAAACTCCGAACCTAAGAAAATATTCATAAAGCAACCAAAATGGGTTGCTATCTATTTGCCTCGCCCGTGGGGATAATTTTTGGCTATGACCTCCGATGCGACGGTTCATATCGTTGACGACGACGAAGGCAGCCGCGAACTTCTTTCGCGATGGCAAACCCTTCGATCAGTTTCGCGACTCCGTCCTGCCGAATCTCTTGAAGGCGTGCTCTGCTCCCAAAACGTTCCGGATTTGGAGTGCGGCATCCTCGAGCGGGCAGGAAGCCTACTCGCTGGCGATGCTGCTGCAGGAGCAAAGCGCGCACATGCCCGGATGGGGTTATGAGATCGTCGGCACCGACATTTCCGCCGACATGATCGCCAAAGCGAAGTCGGGCGCTGGATTCTCACGTCAAGTGCAACACCTGATGTTTTCAAGGAATGCCTCGGCGGGAGTTTTGTATCCGAGGCATTTTCTGGGCGTTGAGTTGACGGCCCATGTGATCTCGTCGATATCGCGGGCCGTGTAGTTTGTGATGTCA
>CAMCUA010000256.1 GCA_945878455.1 Asaia bogorensis
GCTGCGGGCGAATCCCATCTCGTGGGTGACGCAGAGCATGGTAACGCCGCTTTCCTGCGCCAGCGTTACCATGACGTCGAGCACCTCCTTCACCATCTCGGGGTCGAGTGCCGAAGTCGGCTCGTCGAATAGCATCACTTTCGGGTTCATGCAGAGCGCCCGGGCAATGGCGACGCGTTGCTGCTGTCCGCCGGAAAGTTGGCCGGGATACTTGTTCGCTTGTTCGGGAATGCGTACCCGTTCCAGATACTTCATCGCGTTGGCCTCGGCTTCGGCCTTCGGGGTTTTGCGCACCCAGATCGGTGCCAGGGTCAGATTCTCGAGGGCTGTTAGGTGCGGAAACAGGTTGAAATGTTGAAACACCATGCCGACGTCGCGGCGGATCGCCTCGATCTTTTTCACATCGTTGGTCAGTTCCACGCCATCGACGGCAATGGTGCCGGCCTGGTGTTCCTCCAGCCGGTTGATGCAGCGGATCAGCGTCGATTTGCCCGAGCCGGAGGGTCCGCAAATGACGATCCGTTCGCCCTTTGCCACTTTCAAGTTGATGTCTGTCAGCACGTGGAAATCGCCGAACCACTTGTTGACCTTGGTCATCTCGATCATGGGCTGGCCGGACATCGTGAACTCCCGCGCCTAATGCTTCTCGGCCCGGGCAAAGCCGGCTTCGAGCGATTGGCTGTATTTCGAAATGAAATAACAGAACACGAAGTAGATCGCGCCGATGAACACATAGGCTTCCAGCGAGGCGCCGCGCCAGGCCGGATCGACGAAGGAAGCCTTGGCGGCATTCATCAGATCGTAAAGGCCGATGATGACCACCAACGAGGTGTCCTTGAACAACGCGATCAGGCTGTTGACCATCGGCGGGATCACGATGCGCAGCGCTTGCGGCAGGATGATGAAGCCGGTTCGCTGCCAATAACCGAGGCCCAGCGCCTCCGCCGCCTCGTATTGACCCTTGGAGATCGCTTGCAAACCGCCGCGAATGACCTCGGCTTGATAGGCAGCAGCGAACATGATGATGGCAATCTGCGCGCGCAAGAGTTTATCGATGTTCATGCCTTCGGGCAGGAACAGCGGAAACATGACTGAGGCCATGAACAGCAGAGAGATCAAGGGCACTCCGCGAATCAATTCGATGTAGGTGACGCAGATCGCCTTGACCGCCGGAAGGGAGGAACGCCGGCCAAGCGCCAATAGAATGGCCAAGGGAAAGGCGAAGGCCATGCCGAATACCGACAGGATCAGCGTCAGCGGCAATCCCCCCCAACGTTCGTTCGGCACGCGGGTCAAGCCGAACACCCCGCCCCACATCAGGACGGCGATGGTCACGATGCCGACGATCCATATTGGGATCAAACGCAGGTTCCAGAAGCGTCGGCTGCAGCTCACCCCGATCAACGCCAGGAACAAGGCGACGACGATCAGCGGCCGCCATTGTTCGTCGTAGGGATAAAGGCCGAACAGGATCAGTCTGTGCCTGTCGACAATCAGGGCCCAACAGGCGCCATTGTCGATGGCGCGGCAAGCCCGTGTTCCATCCGCGTCGAGAACCGCGGAAAACACCAGCCAATCGACGGTTGCCGGCACCAGCATCAAAGCCAGCCACGCCAGCAGGATGGTGATGACGGTGTTGGCGACGCTGCTGAACAGTCGCCGATGGATCCATGTCGCCACGGCGCTCATGTCAGCGCTCCACCAACGCGATGCGCTTGTTGTACCAGTTCATAAAGGCTGCGATCCCAAGCGAAATGCTCAGGAATACCAACATGATGATGCCGATGCCCTCGATGGCCTGCCCGGTCTGATTGATGGTCGTGTTGGCGATCGAGACGATGTCCGGATAACCAATGGCCACGGCGAGAGAACTGTTCTTGGTCAGATTGAGGTGCTGATTTGTCATTGGCGGTATGATGACGCGCAGCGCCTGGGGCAATATGATGAGCCGCAGATTCTGAGCCTTGGTCAGGCCCAGCGATAGTGCCGCTTCCGTCTGCCCTTTGCCGATTGCCATGATTCCCGAACGGACGATCTCGGCGATGAATCCGGCGGTGTAGATGACCAGCCCCAGCAACAGCGCGGCGAATTCCGGCGATAAGGTACCGCCGCCGACAAAATTGAAGCCGCGCAGTTCCGGCGTGTCCAATGTCGTCGGGGCGCCGCCGATCAGCCAGCCGAGGACCGGCAGGCCGAAGACCAATGACATACCGATCCAACCCGAGGGGAAGGTCTTGCCGCTGGCATAAAGACGCCGGCGTGCCCAATGGACGAGTGCGAGGGCCAGGACGATGCCGAGGCCGAAGCCGATGGCGGCGAGATCGAAGGCCGCGGCGTCTGGCGGTGTCGGAAATCGGATGCCGCGGTTCGAGATAAAGACGCCGGCTATCGGATTCAGGGCCTCGCGCGGTCCAGGCATGATCTCGGTAATCACCGCGTACCAAACGAAAAGTTGCAGCAGCAGCGGGATGTTGCGCACCACCTCGACATAGAGCGAAGCGAATTTGGCCAATAGCCAGTTTTGTGACAGGCGCGCGATGCCGATGATCGTGCCCAGCACCGTCGATGCGAGGATGCCGATCACGGCAACGCGCAAGGTGTTGAGCATGCCGACCGCCAGGGCGCGCAGGTAGGTGTCGGCCGGACTGTAGTCGATCAGGCCCTCGCCAATGGCGAAACCGGCCTCGCGGTCAAGAAATGCCATACCCGTGGCGATGCGCCGGGATTCCAGATTGGCGAGGGTATTGGAGACCAGGTACCAAGCGACGAAGGCTACGCCAGCCAACGCGACCGCCTGGTAAATAAGGCCACGGACACGGGGATCGTTCAGCGTCAACGCTTGCCGAGGTTGACCGGGCTTTGCCGTGTTGGTCAACTGAATCCCCTGCGCCTTGGCCCGTATGGTGCCCGCCCGCGCCGAAGCGCGGGCGGATATCCGTTGGTATCAGCGAATGGGCCAAGCGTATTGCAGTCCGCCCTTGGTCCACAGGTTGTTCAAGTTGCGCGGGATATTCAGCTTGCTGCCCGAACCGACATTGCGGTCGTAAACTTCGCCGTAGTTGCCCACCATCTTGACGATGTTATAGGCCCACTTGTTATCGACGCCGAGGGCCTTGCCCATATCTCCGCTGATGCCGAGGATACGCTGCACGACCGGGTCGGTGCTTTTCAGCTTTTCGTCGACATTCTTGGAATCGATGCCGTATTCCTCGGCCTCGATCATCGCAAACAGCGACCACTTCACCAGATCGAACCATTGGTCATCGCCATGGCGCACCATCGGCCCCAACGGTTCTTTCGAGATCAGTTCCGGCAGGATGACAAAGTCATCCGGGTTGGGGGCGCTGGTGATGCGGGTCGATGCAAGTCCCGATGCATCGGTGGTATAGACGTCGCAGCGGCCGGAGAAGAAGGCGGCAATCACTTCTTCCAGCTTCTCGATCACGACCGGACGGAAGTCCATCTTATTGGCGCGGAAGTAGTCAGCCAGGTTTAACTCGGTCGTGGTACCCGGCTGCACGCAGACGGTGGCGCCGTTCAGTTCCTTGGCGCTTTTGACGTTCAACTTCTTCGGGACCATGAAACCCTGGCCGTCGTAGAAATTCACGGCGACGAAATTCAATCCCAGCGAGGTATCGCGGGTCAACGTGCCGGTGGTATTGCGCGATAACACGTCGATCTCGCCCGACTGCAGCGCAGTGAAGCGTTGCTGTGCCGTCAGGCCGACATATTTCACTTTGCTGGGGTCGTTGAACAGCGCGACCGATATGGCCTTGCACAGGTCGACATCGATCCCGGCCCACTCGCCCTTGCTGTCGGGAGCGGAGAAGCCGGCAACGCCCGTGTTGACGCCGCAGGAGATCGACCCACGCGCCTTGACGGCATCGAGGGTGGCTCCGGCCAACGCCGGCGCCGCGAAGAAAATGGCTACCGACGCCGCAGCGGCAAGAAGAATTTGAGATTTCATTGTTTCAGTCCCTGTTCATATTGTTACGACTTTGAAGCCGCCATTCTGTGCGGCCTAGGATGCGCAGCAACGATAACCGCGTTGCCTGCAACAAGATAAATCACCTGTGAAACCATTTTAGACCTCAGGCTTGAACCAAGCAAGTTATGTGCCAGAAGGGGCTAAATTCTCATTCCAAGTGCAACACCGTTATGCTTCGGAGTTGCGATGGGAATTCACTATGGTCAGCTCGACCTTGATGAGCGTTACGAGCTTTATCGTCT
>CAMCUA010000257.1 GCA_945878455.1 Asaia bogorensis
GGTTGTGCTGCTGGCATAGCCCTTCGGCATGTAAATCTCGAACAGGGTTCCGCGTGCCGGGGCCGTGCGCACCAGGATCGCGCCGTCCATCCCGATAACGATGCCGCTCACCGCCGAAAGGCCCAATCCCGTTCCGCTGCCGACCTCGCGTGTGGTAAAAAACGGTTCGAAAATCCGGCGCAGGACTTCGGCTTCCATGCCGCTGCCGTCATCGCGCACCGTCAGGCGCCAGTAAGCGCCCGGCATCAAGGTGCCGACGCGATATGTCAGCCTGTCATCTCCGCCAATCGCCTCGACCGCGCCGGTGCTGCCCCGCTGCAGATGCGCCGTGACCGGGTCTTCGGGACGAACATCGATGGCATCCATCTCGATATCGATCGCCCCTGGCCTGTTGCCGATGGCCAAGCTGGCGTTGACGCAGAGATTCATCAGTATCTGGTGCAACTGCGTCCGATTGCCAATGACGGTGGCGCCCGGCAAGGGCCTTAGCCTGATGTCGATAGTCGTCGGCAGAGAAGCCCGTAGCAGACTGAACTCTTCCTTGAGCACGTCGTCCAAGCTGACCGCCGATACCTCGGTCTGTTCGCGCCGGGTATAGGTCAGGATCTGCCTGACCAATTGGGCGCCGCGTTCGCTGGCGGTAATGATCTCCGCAATGGCGTATTGCGACGGCGCTTCGGCCGGCAGTTCAACCGCCAGCAATTCGGCGTTGCCGATGACGATGGCCAGAATATTGTTGAAGTCGTGCGCCACCCCGCCGGCCAGGGTGCCAAGGGCTTGCAGTTGTTGAGCCTGATGAAACTGCTGCTGAAAGGCGATCCGTTCGGCTTCGGATTTCTTCAGGTCGGTGATGTCGGTGCGGATACCGACCCGGCTACCGTCGCCCATCGAGCGTTCGACGATGCGCAAGAAGCGGCCGTCGCCCAGCTCCTGTTCGATCGTGCCGTCGAAGTGCCGGTGTTGTTGCCCGCGCTCGGCAATCCAGGCCTCTTCGCGCCCGCGGGCGTCTGGGTAGTGGCCATCTCTCACGCCCTTGCGCAGGATGTCTTCGAATGTTGCGCCATCGGCCACATCCGTAGGCGCCAAGCGATAGATGTCGAGGAAACGACGGTTGCAAAGCGTCAGGCGATCCTGGTCGTCGAACAAGGCAAAGCCATCCGGCAGCGCTTCGATCGCTTCGGCAAGCCTGACGTGGGTGGCGGCGAGTTCGCTTTGCGTCTTCTGAAGATCGTCCGTGACACGCTGCAAGGCCCGGAGCGGCATGCTGTCGATGACCATATAGGTGAAGCCGCCGAGCAGGCCGCCCAGCAAGGTCAGAAAACCCACCTTCCAGAACAGCGGGATCAGGCTGCCTTCGACGCGAACGGCGCCGACCCGCTCGCCCAGCACGATAATCGGCCAGACTCCCGATACTGTCGGCCCGTGCAGCGGCTCGCCGATGTCGACGATCGGGCTGCCATCGGCGAATTCGACATATTGACGCGGCGAATTAAGGGCGTCGGCGGAACTGCCGATCAACTCGGCGATCCGGTGGCTGCTGAAGCGCCATATATCGCCTTGAACGAACGCGTACTGCCCGATCCGTTCGGCCGATACCCGGGCGGCGACTTGGCCATGCGCCACGATGTCGACATAAGCATGAATGCCAAGTGCCGCGGGTACCGCCCCGGTAACGACGATGCTGATCGCCACGGCCATGCGCCGAACGATCCTGATCAGCGACGCATAGGGTTGAGGGTGGTCCACGGCCGGCAATCAATCCAGAGGCGCGGCGCTGAAGGAGCGTAGCAAGGCCTGCCCGGTCGGCGATTTGAAATGCTCCGCCAGCCTTGCGGCATCGGGCTGCGGCGAATTTGTGAGAACGATGCAAACTGGCAGGGGCAGGGGATACGTCTTGTTGGCGATGGTCTCCGCCGACGGGGCGACGCCGTCGAGGCTAAGCGGCCGCAGGTTGAGGTGTTCCGCCCGGATTTGCAGCAGCGTGATGATCGCCAACGATCCGGCGACCTTCTGCGCGAGTTCGGCGTTTTCCTGATCCGTGGCGCCGACCGGCGTCCCCGGATGCTTGTAGGCGGTCTCGAAGGCCGGACCGAGGCCAGGCACGGCGGCGGCAAGGTAGGGAACTTCCGATCCGGCCCGCGACCGCAGGATGACCTTCATCGGCGAACCGTCGGGCCAGGTGGGCCGCGCTTCGGTATAGATGCGCGCCAGATCTTTCGTTGCGATGCCGGGCGGCGCGCCCAGCGACGATGCGAAGACCAAAGCCGACAGGGCGCATCCCGCCTCCGCAAATCCCTGCTCCTTTTCTTCAGGCGTCAGCCGGCGGGCGATGATCGCCACATGGATCGCCCCTTCCTTCAAGGCTCTCAGGCCGCCCGGCGTTCCCAGGCTCGGCAGTACCTCGACGCGGATGTCCGGTTGGGCCGCGGTCAGGTCCTCGCCCATCGCCTGCATGGCCGCCAAACCCATGCCCGTGCCACCGACCCTTACCGTCCCGGCGTGCGCGCCATGGTTCAGCAGGATGGTCGCGGCCAGGCATCCAACGATAAATCCTGCCCGATGGAAGGTAGGGCGAAGCATGGCGGGGAACCTCTGGCAGGTTGCGGGGAAACGTAGGGGGCTCCGGTTCTTCAAGGACCGCTCCCCATTGGTATTGCTATCCTCGCGGTTGCCGTTCTTTGGGGTCAGGCGGCGGGGCTAACGGCCGTCGCCGTGGCGCCCTCCGTGTCCTGCAACCACTTTTGACAGTGTTCGGCCACCGCCGGGCGTCCGGTCAGATAGCCTTGCACCACGTCGCACTTATATTCTTCCAGGATGTGCAACACCTGATCGTTCTCGACGCCTTCGGCAACGGCGGTCAGGCTCAGGTTATGGGCCACGTCGATCATCGTCTTGACGATGATGCGCGATTGCTGCGATTCGTGACATTGCTTGACGAATTCCTGGTCGATCTTGATTTCCGAAAACGGCATGCGCTGTAACTGGATGAACGACGAATAACCGGTGCCGAAGTCGTCCATCGACAGTTTGAATCCCTTGATGCGCAGGCGCGTCAAAACGTCCATGGCGCGCACCGCGTCGCCCATGGCTGCCGTTTCCGTCAGCTCGATGATGATCTGGCTCGGCGAAACGCCGGCTTTCCGGCATTGTTTGGCCAGCACGTCGACGATGTCGCCATCGTAAAGATTCGCCGCCGAAACGTTGACCGAAACGGAAAACGTCCGTCCCTGGCCGTTCCATGCCTGGACCTGGCGAACCGCCAGCTTGAAGATGACCAAGGTCAGTCGGTCCATAAGGCCGCTCGATTCGGCATAGGGGATGAATTCCGCCGGCGGAACGTTGCCGCGCGTCGGGTGGTTCCAGCGGACCAGCGACTCGAATCCGATAAAAGCGTCCCACAGTCGGCCAAAGCGACCGCCTTCGGGCAATTGGAATTTCGGCTGAAAGACCAGACTTAGCTCGTTGTTGTCGATGGCCTGCGCCAGCGCACTCCTATCCAACCAACCGGCATCGGACTTCACATCCTCGAGCAGGCTGCGCAGCGATTCGAGGCGCATCGGCTTGCGCACCGTGCCGGCGATCGACAGTCCGCGATCGAGCCCGATCTGGCGGGCGGAATCGAGCACCTTCGAATCGAAGCCGCTCATGATCAAAATTTGCGCCGGACATTTCTCGGCGGCGAGGATGCGCAACACCTCGATGCCGTCGGCTTCCGGCATGTCAAGATCCAGGATGATATGGCTGGGTTGCCACGATTGAACACGCTGGCGGAATTCATCGATGTTGGTCGTGGCGAAGGGCTCATAGCCGCAGCGCTTGGCGACCTCCTCGACGAACCGGCCAATGCTGATTTCGTCGTCGATGATGAGGATGCGATTCTTGTTCATGCATGTTCCTTCAGGCATCGATGGATGCCTGCCTGTCGGCGCGCGCCGCTACGGCGGAATCGCTTCGGTTGCAATTGACCTGAATCACGCGAAAATTGTATGGACAACATCCAATTCCTGGGGGAAGGCCTGGGGAAGGTAAGGCGCCGAAAACCTCAGATCGAATAGTATTTTATATTAAAAACAAAGGTAACTGCCCAGGTTTCCTTGTAATTTCAAGCCGCGCGTAGCGCCTTTTCGAGGTCGCCTGGGTCTTGGCGCAGGGCTTTGATGATGTTCCAGCCCTGCTTTCTGGCGGTTGAGAGGAAGCCGCGGATGGTGGCGAAGTCGGCGG
>CAMCUA010000258.1 GCA_945878455.1 Asaia bogorensis
CTGCAGGCCTTTCTCGATCACCGCCACGACGTGTTGCAACGACGCAGCCGCCACCGTTTGAGCAAGATCGAAGCGCGCCTGGAGGTGCTCGATGGTCTGTTGATCGCCTATCTCAATCTCGACCAGGTGATCCGCATCATCCGCGAGGAAGACGATGCCAAGGCGTCGTTGATGGCGTCTTTCAAGCTGACCGACGTGCAGGCGGATGCCGTGCTGAACATGCGGCTGCGCCAGTTACGCAAGCTGGAAGAAGTAGAAATTCGCGGCGAACACCGTGACCTGAAGGCCGAGGCCACCGACCTACGTGCGTTGCTGAAGGACGAGGCGCGGCGTTGGAAGACCATTGCCGATGAAATTGCCACGACCCGCGAGGAGTTCGGCCGCAAGACCGAACTCGGCCGCCGTCGCACCGAGATCGGCGAGGCACCTTCGGCCATCGTCGTACCGCTGGAAGCCATGATCGAGCGCGAACCCCTGACCGTCGTCTGTTCGGAGAAAGGTTGGATCCGGACGGTGAAGGGTCATCTCGGCGAGAACGAGGAGATCAAATACAAGGAAGGTGATCGCGGCCGGTTTGTCATGATTGCGCAATCCACTGACAAGTTGATCGTCTTTGCCACCAACGGTCGTTTCTATACGGTCGGCTGCGACAAACTACCCGGTGGGCGCGGTCACGGCGAGCCGCTGCGCCTGATGATCGACATGGAAGGCGGTTTCGATGTGGTGACGATGTTCATTCATCAACCAGGGCGGCGATTGATGGTCGCCTCCGATGCCGGAAGGGGTTTCCTGATCGACGAGAACGAGGTGGTGGCACAAACCCGTAATGGCCGACAGATTCTGAACTTGGATGGCGGCGAAGAAGCGGCAACCTGTGCCATCCTGGATGCCGAGCACGATGCCGTCGCCGTCATCGGCGAGAACCGCAAGTTGTTGATCTTTGCGCTCGATGAATTGCCGGCCATGACACGGGGGAGGGGCGTGATCTTGCAGCGCTATCAGGATGGCGGACTGACCGATGCGAAGACCTTCTGCTTGAGCCAGGGCCTGACCTGGCGCCAGGGCAGCCGCACACGCACCGAAACCGACTTGTTGACCTGGCAGGGCAAGCGCGGGCAAGCGGGTAGGCTGCCACCACGCGGCCTGAGCGGCCGATTTACTTAAAAGGCTAGTGCTGCTAGGAAGCGATCCGACATATCGCCACGCCTCAGCAAGGGAGCCATAGCATGCGTGCCTTCGCCACCACTGCCGATACCACGCTCGTCAATGCCGTCTGGCCGGCTCGGGGCAGTCGCTTCGGTGTTGTCGTGCGTTCGGTCATCCTTGCCGTTGTCGGCAGCCTGCTGCTGGCCATCTCGGCGAAGATCAACGTGCCCATGTGGCCGGTGCCGATGACCATGCAGACCTTTGTCGTCGCAGTGATCGGCATGGCCTATGGCTGGCGCCTCGGCGGCGCCACCCTGCTGTTGTACCTAGCCGAGGGTGCCATGGGCCTGCCAGTCTTTGCGACCGGCAGCGGGTTGGTCTACATGTCGGGACCGACCGGGGGTTATCTGGTTGGCTTCCTGGTGGCCGCAGTCTTCCTTGGCTGGACAGCGGAGCGCGGCTGGGATCGCACCGTGTTGCATACCGCCGCCGCGATGACCATCGGCACGGCCCTTATTTTCATCTTGGGGGTCGGTTGGCTGGCCGTGTTCCTGGGCAACCTGGACAAGGCCCTGGCCAGCGGACTCTATCCCTTCATCGCCGGTGGGATCGTGAAGATCGCGCTAGCGACCCTGCTGATGCCCTTGTGTTGGACGTTGCTCAGCCGTTTCGGGCGGTGATGCCGGTACCGACAGGCGTCTGGGCCATCAGGGGTTTGGTGGGAGCTGTTTCCAGCCTTCGTTGGTGAATATCTCAGCCGGCCGGAAAGCCGATTTGTAGGCCATCTTCGCCGATTCGGCGATCCAGAACCCGAGGTAGGCGTAGGGCACGCCCAATTCCCGGGAGCGGCGGATCAACCACAGGATCATCATGGTGCCGAGACTGCGTGGCGCCAGTTCTGGGTCAAAGAAGCTGTAAACAGCGGATAGGCCGTCGTTGAGCACGTCCGTCAGGCAGGCGCCAACCAGACGGCCATCGGCTTGACGAAACTCGGCGACCCAGGTTTGCACCGACGTATCTTCGATCAGGGCGCGGTAATCGAAGAAGTCCATGCGTGCCATGTCGCCGTCGCTGTGCCGCGAGCGTTGGTAGGCCTCGAACAGGGCATACTGTTCGGTGGTGGCGATGGGCTCTTTCTCCGTGACATCGAGGTCGCCGTTCTGGCGCCAGACCCGGCGCTGGCTGCGCGAGGGTGTAAATTCATCGATGACGACACGCAGAGCCTGGCAGGCATTGCACTGCGGGCAGGCCGGTGCATAGGCGATCCCATGGCTACGCCGGAAGCCCGCACGCGACAGGTTTTCATGCAATCGATTGGCGTCGCGCCCAACCAATTCGGTGACAAGCCGGCGTTCGACTTGACCCGACAGGTAGGGACAAGGCATCGGTGGCGTTGAAAAAAAGAAGCGCACACCGGGAAGTGGAGAATGCTTCATGCGAGCTACCTGCGTACTGCGCGACGCCCCAAGGTCATCGCCGGGTCGGGGGAGCGGGCTGTGGCGGCGACGGCGTCGCATCGCGCAACATGATGATGGCCATGCGACGGTTTTTTGGATCGGCGGGGTTGGCTTTATCCAGCGGGTCTTGTTCCGCCGCGCCGACCACTCGGGCCAAGCGCGTCGTCGGCACGCCGAGTTCGATCATGGCGCGGCGGGTGGCATTGGCGCGATCGGCCGATAGTTCCCAGTTGGTGTAACCAAGGTCGCCGCCAGCGAAGCGGGTCGAGTCGGTATGTCCCGTAATGGAGATGTTCTGTGGCAGCTTCTTGACAACCTCGGAGACGACCTTCAGCACCTCGCGGGTGTGCGGATACATCTGGGCGCTGCCGCTCGGGAACATAGCCAGGCCCTGCTGATCGATGATCTGAATGCGCATGCCCTCCGGCGTGTTGTCGATGATGATGCTGTTGACCAAATTGCGGACGTCCGGAACCTTTTCCAGCAGTTCCTTGAGCTCCTGGGAGGCTTTTTCGAACTGCTCCTCTTCCTTTTGTTTGGCCAGTTGCGCGGCCGACTCGGCACTGATTTCGCGCTCGACCGCATCCTGGGCACCGCTACCGGCCTTGGGCGGCGGCAAATCCACCGTCACGCTGGGGCTGGAGGACAGGTGCTGCATGGTGCCATCAACCGAAATCGCAGTGCCGCCGAACATACCGCCCGAGCCGCTGGTGGTTTTGGCGATGCTGGCCGGTGCAAAATAGTTAGAAATGCCTTCGAGTTGTTCCTGCGTAACCGAATTCAGCAACCAGAGCAGCAGGAAGAAGGCCATCATGGCGGTCACGAAGTCGGCATAGGCAATCTTCCAAGCGCCGCCATGGTGGGCATGACCACCCTTCTTGACCCGTTTGATGATGATGGTTTGAGCTTGATCAGCCATGATGTCTGCCTAGTCGGCATTGCCGACGTTTTGTAACATTTCCTCGACTTCGGCAAATCCCGGCCGCACGCCGGAACCCAAAGTTTTGCGCGCGAATTCGACGGATACCTGCGGGGCATAGCCCTGGACATGGGCGACGATGCCGGCGCGGATGCAAGTTAGATACTGGCTGTCGGCGGCGAACGACTGCCCAAGCGTGCTGGCCATGGGTGCTAGAAAACCATAGGAGACCAAAATGCCGCTGAAAGTTCCGACCAGCGCGCCGCCGATCAGATGCCCCAACACTTCGGGCGGTTCAGTGATCGATCCCATGGTGTGAATGACGCCCAAAACAGCAGCGACGATGCCCAAGGCCGGCGCAGCATCGGCAAAGGTTTGCATGGCGCTGGAGATGGCGTGATTTTCCTCGTGGTGAATTTCCAGCTCTTTTTCCATCGCTGCTTCAAGTTCGTGGGCGTTGCCGGCCCCCAGCGTCAGCATGCGCAGGTAATCGCACAGAAAATCGACTGCATGATGGTCGCTGGAAAAGATTGGAAACTGCGAGATGACCTTGCCCCCGAAGAACGTCTCCCAAGGCTGAAAGTGTATCATCAGTTTTGGAGGAACGGATATGACGGGAATGGAGCGGGCGCGCTACACGCTGGAGTTCAAGCAGGAGGCTGTTCGTCTGGTGCGAGGCGGTCAATCGCTGTC
>CAMCUA010000259.1 GCA_945878455.1 Asaia bogorensis
CAGCCTCGGTTACCGGCCACCGGCCCCGGAAACCGCGACGCCGCCATTGCCGCCTTCCGGTTCCGCTTCGCTCCACCTACAGCCGGCACTGGCCAGGGAGGAAGCAATGCACTAACATTCAACCCGGACCACCTAATGGGGGCCGATCACCGCAGCCGTCGCCGACCGCCACCGTGCGGCAGTGGTTGGACAGCGTGCTCTACGAGGGCCGGCCGATCCTCGGCTTGGATAAACAGGTCGCGGCGCATCTGACCGCCTTCGCTTTATTCGCCGGGTTGCTGGCCCTGTCGGCTTCCGGCATCGCCGCCGTGCCGCTGGCCGGTTACTTGCTGCTGGCGGCAGCGGCGTCCGAAGTTTTGCAGTCCTTCGTCATCAGCCGCAGCGTCGAACTGGCCGATCTGGCGATGAATGCCATTGGCTTGTCGGTCGGGCTGGCGGTTGGGCTCGCTGCCCGCCGGTGGCGCCGGGACAGGATATCTATTCGGCCGCACCCTTGAGCAGGGCGGTGGCTTCCTCCACAGCGAAGGGATCGCGACGTCCGGGCAGGCTGAGGAAGCCATCCAGGATGTGATGCACCCGGTGCCGGTTGAAGCCGAGGTGGGTCGAATGGGATAGGCCCGAGACCATGACGAACTGCTTGTCCTTGCTGGGCAGGCGCACGAAGAAAGCCAACAAGTCCTCGTCGGCGGCGATGCCATCGTGGTCGCCGCGCAGGATCATCGTCGGGCAGCGGATATCCTGCGGATCGACCACGGGCAAGTTGGCGCACATATCCAGATAGGTGCCGGTCGGCACGGTACCGCCAAAGGGCTTTTCGAAGGCGCACATGGCTTTCGGCACGGCCATGTCCGACAGGCCGGGGCGGTCGCGGGTGAACATGCTGTCGTAGAAGGCGGGATCGACCATGCGCACGTTGCTGGCTTGCCATTCTGCCAACCGTTCGCGCCGCTTGATCAGCGTCGGGGCACCTTCGCCGGTCCACACGAAAGCGGCCAGCACCAGCCGCTCGACCCGTTCCGGACTTTGCGCGGCATAGGCGGCGGCGCGCAAGGCGCCCGAAGACTGGCCGAACATCTGGACGTGCTCGGCGCCGGTCTCGCGCAATACGACGGGAATGGCCGCCTGTAGATCGCGCACGCCATCGGCGATGTTGGCATTGCCGCTGGTCTTATCGGAACGGCCATAGCCCTCGTGATCGACGGTCCAGACGTCGTAGCCGCGCCGGGCGAACTCGTCCATGACCGAATAGTTGCCAGCCCCGGGCACCGTCAGGTCGAAGGCGCCGCGCGCCGACATTGACGAGCCGTGGACCAGGAACAGTGCTGGACGGCTGCCGTCCTTGGGGAGTGACGCCAAGCGCTTACGATACATCTGCAGACGGACGGCGCCCTTGCGGGCCTCGTATTCGTCATAGGCAATCGCGCTCATGGCGTGGCTCCCCGTCTCTCGGTCGCGTCAGGCCCTATCGGCGGCATTTTCCTTAGGCATTAAGGCGACGGCGAGATTGGCCAGCAGCATCGTCCCGGCCAGCAAGTAGAACACCGCGACCAACCCATAAAGATCGGCGACGATGCCGCCGCCCAGCGACATGAACATGGCGAACACATATTGCGTGGAAAACATCAGGCCGGTGGCCGAACCGCCCATTTCGCGCGGTGTGATATCCATCAGCCAGCTATGCAACACCGGTCGGATGGCGAACAGCACGAAGCCCAGGATCGATACGGCGCTGACGAAAACGATCGGGTCCTCGATCAGCGTCAATGCGATGATCACCACAGTCGAGGCGCCGACACCGCCCATCACCACCGGGCGCCGCCCGATGCGATCCGATACCACGCCCAAGATCGGGGCGGCGATGATACCGCCGATGAACAGCCCGGTCATGGCGAAGCCGGTCTTCAGCGGGTCGAACTGCAATTCGTTGACGAGGTAAAGCGGCAGGAACAGGGTCAGGCCGACCTGGGCGACGGCACGCAGCCCGGCGACCAGGCATAATCCGGCGACTACCGGGCGGCGGACCATGGCTTTGATGCCGCTGATATAGTCCTTGAAGCTGACGCCGCGCTTGGCCTCGCCGGGCGGCGGCGTATCGCGGCCGATCATGGTCACCAGCATGATAGCCGACAGGGCCAGCATCGGCATGGCCAAACCCATGGCGGTGCCGCGCCAGCTGACCCAGATCAACAGGGCGCCGGCGGCGAGCGGCGCCATGGTATCGCCCAGGCTGGCCCCGGTGCCGTGCATGGCGATGGCAAAACCCCGGCGGTCGGCGAATTCGCTCGACAGATACGAAATAGCCGGCGGATGCCACATGCTGATGCAGGTGCCGGTGATCACCAGCATGCTGCAAATAAAGATATAGGTGCTGGCAAAGCCAATGGAGAAAAAGCCGATGGCGCAGATCGCCAAAGCGATGACCATGAACAGGATCCGCTTGCCGGTCATGTCGACCAAGGGCGCGCCGAAGACATTGGCGGCGATGCCGCTGACCTGCGCGATGAAACCGAATACCCCGGCCTGGGTATAGCTCAGGTTCATTTCCTGCTGGATATAGGGAATGACGTTGTAGAAGCCCTGGCCGGCGAAATGCGTCGTGCCATGGGCAAAGCTGATCAACAGGATCATGGCTGTGGCTTTGGCGCTGGTGGATGGCGCACCGACGGATACGGTCATCGCGGACTCTTCATTCAGTGTGGGGGAAAATTAGGCAACTGCCGTATTTTGAACCTTCCCGCTGGGGTTGACCAGGGGGTTGAGAGTCCTTCGCATCGGCGGCCCGCTTCGGTGTAAGCTGGGCGCCGCTATCCCCGCGGCTACGGCCCGCCAACGTCAGGTACACCATGCGACCAGTGTTCATCATCGCCGCGTCGGCGGGGGCTCTCATCCTCAGTCTCAGCATGGGTGTGCGCCAAACCCTCGGCCTGTTGCTCGAGCCGATGACCCTGGCGCGCGATTGGAGCCGCGGCGATTTCGCCTTGGCTCTGGCGGTGCAGAATCTGTTGTGGGGACTGTTCACGCCCGTGGCCGGCGCCTTGGCGGATCGCTTTGGCACCCGGCGCGTACTGCTGGCCGGCGGACTCTTTTATGCCATGGGCGTCCTGCTGATGGCTTTTTCGGCGACGCCTTCGGCGTTTGTGTTCAGCGCCGGCGTGCTGGTCGGTCTTGGCGTATCGGCCAGCGGCTTTCCCCTGGTTCTCGCCGTCGTCGGGCGCATGGTTGGCGAACGGCAACGCTCGCTGGCCCTCGGCATGGTCGCCGCTGGCGGTTCCTTCGGGCAGTTCATGCTGCCGCCCTTCGTGCAAGCGACAATGCAGGTCTTCGACTGGTTCGGCGCGTTGATCGCCCTGGCGGCGGCCTCGGCCTTCATCGTGCCGCTGGCCTTGATCCTGATGCGTCCGGTGGTGGACGGTCCGGGCATCGTCGGCGGCCAAAGCCTGCGCCAGGCGGTCGTCGAAGCCAGCGGACATTCCGGCTTCCGGCTGCTGACCGCCGGCTTCTTCGTCTGCGGCTTTCACGTCGCCTTCGTGGCGGTCCACCTGCCGGCCTATCTGACTGCCTGCGGTCTTACGCCGATGGCCGGGGCGGTAGCGCTGGCCGCCATCGGCCTGTTCAACATCGCCGGCACGTTGACGGCCGGGGCGCTCGGCGGGCGGTTCAGCAAGAAGTATCTGCTCAGTGCCATCTATGGATTGCGCGCCGTGGTCATCCTGATTTTCCTCGCCCTGCCGGTGTCGGAAGCGACGGTGATGGGCTTCGCCGCGGCCTTCGGCCTGTTATGGCTGAGCACGGTGCCCCTGACCTCGGGCATCGTCGCCCAGGTCTTCGGGCCGCGCTATGTGGCGACCCTGTTCGGCATCGTCATGATGAGCCATCAGGTCGGCGCCTTTTTCGGCGCCTGGCTCGGCGGCTATATCTATGACCTTACCGGCGGCTATACGGGATCGTGGCTGATCGCCGTGGCCCTTGGCCTCTTCGCCATGATCGTCCACCTGCCGATCCGCGAGGCGCCGCTGCGCCAGCTGGCGTGAACCGGCCCGTGGAGTCAGGAGCCGAAATTCTTGCCGCTGGATTCTCACGTCAAGTGCAACACCTGATGTTTTCAAGGAATGCCTCGGCGGGAGTTTTGTATCCGAGGCATTTTCTGGGCGTTGAGTTGACGGCCCATGTGATCTCGTCGATATCGCGGGCCGTGTAGTTTGTGATGTCAGT
>CAMCUA010000260.1 GCA_945878455.1 Asaia bogorensis
ACGGTCGCTGCCAATGACGCCAAGATGGAAGCTTCGCCAATCTGCAGCGGCTCCTTGGCCCCGACGGCGGCTTTGTCTGCCGGATGGGAAGCTCGCGCACTGCGGCCCATGGCCATTTCTGCACTCCGCTACGCTGCTTGGCGCTCGCCATGCGCGTCGTAGAATTCGCGAATCATATGGCGCACCGTTTCCGGCGAGGGCGCGCGATTTACGGCGGCGCGAAATTCGGCGCCATCACGCATGCCTTTGCTATACCAGCCGATATGCTTACGGGCGATGCGGCTGCCGGCCTCGGTCCCATAATGCGACAGCATGGCTTCGTAGTGGTCGAGCACAATGTCGCGCTGTTCCTCTAGCGATGGATCGGCAATGTACTCACCGCTACGCAGAAAGCGGATGACTTGGTTGAGAAACCAGGGCCGTCCATAGGTGCCACGACCGACCATCACGCCGTCAGCACCGGATTGGCGCAACAATTCCCGGGCGTCCTCGACCTGGAGGACATCGCCGTTGGCGATCACGGGAATGCCAACCGCTTCCTTGACCTGTCGGATGAAACCCCAGTCGGCGCGTCCATTGTAAAACTGACAGCGAGTCCGTCCATGCACCGTGATCATGCGGATACCGCAGGCTTCGGCTATGCGGGCCAGGCGCGGCGCGTTGCGACTAGCATCGTCCCATCCCGTGCGCATCTTTAACGTCACTGGCAAAGAGACAGCCTTCACGGTTGCCTCCAAGATACGCGCTGCCTGTACTTCGTCGCGCATCAAGGCCGAACCGGCATGTTGGCCGTTGGTGACTTTCTTTACCGGACAGCCGAAATTGATATCGATGATGGCCGCCCCGCGGTCTTCGTTCATGCGTGCAGCTTCGGCCATTACGTCGGGATCGCAACCGGCCAGCTGGACCGACATGGGAAATTCCTCGGCGCAGTTGGAGGCCATCTTCAACGATTTCTGCGAGGCGCGAATCATCGCCTGGCTAGCGATCATTTCAGAGACCACCAGTCCGGCACCGCACGATTTGACCAGGCGGCGAAACGGCAGATCGGTGACTCCCGACATCGGCGCCAGAATCACCGGTTCGTCGATAATGATGGGTCCGATTTGCAGCGACATCGACGGCTTGGCTTTCTTTGACTAATTAGTAGGCAATACGAAACATTTGGGGGTATTTGCCTTATTTATTGGCAATCGTAGTGGGTTTCAACAGCCACGTCACGCTAAATGTTGCGATGCAATATGCTGATCGCCCTTATATTCGGGCCAGCAAAACCTCCGTGACAAATTTCACCCCGGGATAGCCCAGGGTCAGCAGCAAATAGGCCAGCAGCACAAAACGCGTCGCCTGGCGACCGCGCAGACCGCTCGTGTAGTGAGCCAACAACAAGGCGCCGATGACGACAAAGGCCGCTATCGTCAGCAGGGTCTTGTGATCGAACATCAGCAACTGGCCAGTCTCCTCGAACTGCACCGCCATTCCGCTGGCCAATCCGATCGCTAAAACCGACTCGCCGACGGCAAGCAAGCGGACGAGCAGCCGCTCGCAATCGGCCATCGAAGGCAAGGCGCGGGTCAAAGCCGTCGGACGCTTCGCCTTTAGCGCCCGATCCTGGAGAAAAGCCGCCAAGGCAGCGATAGCAGCGACCGTGACCAAACCATATGTGACGACCGATACACCGATATGAACCGCCACCCAGGCGGCCGGAACGCGATCCGTCAATCCGCCCAGGGGCGTCTGACTCAACGCGGCGGCGAACCCGGCAAGGATCAGCATGTAGGGTGCCAGCAAGGGCGCCAACCGCCATGCTTCCCGGTACCAAGCAGCGAGGCCGGCAAATAGCCACAGGCTGATCGATACCGTTACCCATAAGGCAATGGAAAAGCCGGTTCGCCAGGTGTCACCGATCTGGATGACACTCCACAGCGTTGGACTGGCCAGTGCCATTGTCATTGCCGACCAGAACATGGCATCGCGTGCCGGGTGCTGGCGCAGGCCGAGCAGAGATACCGGCACGAGCGCGGCCACAACCAACAGGGTAAGGAGCAGATCCCGCGTCATGTCTCGTGTTTCCGGCGGACGTCCGCCGTCTCGCCCGTCCGGTACCATTGCGCGGGAGCCTAGGCTTGGCAACCCCCATCAGCGACAACTGGGCCAACCGACTCGTATCCGTCGTGCCCCTCCTCTTGGCAATCCGCGTCGGCCCGACTAGCTTGCTGGACCGAATCGAAGGCGCCGATTTCTCGGCGGTCGGGGGACGACGGCATGAGCGGTTGCGTGGCTTTGGTGGTGGCTGGGGGAAGCGGCGCTCGTTTTGGCGGCGATCTTCCCAAGCAGTACCGCGATCTGGCCGGGCGCACTGTCATCGCCCGCTCGCTGTCAGCTTTTGCCCGTCATGCCGGTATCACCGCCGTTCGGCCGGTTATCGATCCCAACCACCGCGCCTGGTTCGACGCCGCCACCGCGGATATGACCTATGCGAACCTGTTGCCGCCGGTGGCCGGCGGCGCCACCCGCCAGGATTCAGTTCGCTTGGGCCTGGAAAGCCTGGAGCCGCTCTCGCCCGATACCGTGCTGATTCACGATGCGGCGCGCCCGCTTGTTGATATTGACGTCATTGCGCGCGCAATGGCGGCGCTCGGCAATTTTCCGGCCGTAATGCCGGCGGTGGCCGTGGCCGATACCCTGAAGCGCGGCGAAGGCGGCCGGGTGACGGAAACCGTCCCGCGCGACGGCCTGTGGCGCGCCCAGACGCCACAGGGCTTTCGCTTCCCCGATATCTTGGCCGCCCATCGCCGCTTTGCTGGGGAACAATTGACCGACGATGCCGCCCTCGCCGAACGGGCCGCCCTGCCCGTCAGCTTGATCACCGGCAATGAAAACAACTTCAAAATTACCACGGAAGACGACCTGGAACGGGCCACGCGTTTGCTTGGAGCCGGCGAAGTACGTACCGGTTTCGGCTTCGATGTTCATCGCTTCGCTCCGGGTTCCGCCGTCATGCTTTGTGGCGTGCGCGTGCCGCACAGCGCCTCGCTGGCCGGCCATTCCGATGCCGATGTCGGTTTGCACGCGCTGACCGACGCCCTGTTGGGGGCCATCGGCGCCGGCGATATCGGTGTGCACTTTCCGCCCAGCGAGGCACGCTGGAAAGGCGCCTCGTCGGATATCTTTCTCGCCCATGCCAACAGTCTGTTGCGCCAGCGTGGCGGCAGGGTCCTCAACGTCGACGTAACCATCGTCTGCGAGGCGCCACGGGTATCGCCACATCGCGCCGCGATGACCGCGCGTATTGCCGAGATCCTGGGGATTGCCGCCGAACGCGTCAGCATCAAAGGCACGACGACCGAACAGCTGGGCTTTACCGGACGCGGTGAAGGCATTGCCGCTCAAGCCATTGCCTGCGTCCGTTTGCCAGGATACCTCTGAACGCATTTAAATACCTGGAGCTTTAGTGTGCGAATGCCACAGGGTGTAACCCGCTTCGACAATGTGGAATTGATGCTTGTCGATCCGGACGTCAACGTACGCGATAGCCTGCGCAGCGTTCTGCATCACAACGGCTTTCGCAAGTTGACGGCAGCCTCCTCATGGTTCGATATCCGCAACCGGTTGGACGGCACACCGCCCGACCTCTTGATTACCGAGGTGGATCTCCTCGACGGTGACGTTTGCGCCCTGATTCGCGAACTGCGCCATCAAGATGTCGGCACCGATCCCTTTCTGCCGATCATTGCACTGACGCGCGAGCCGACAGCTGAATCGGTGAAACGGGTGATCAATTCCGGTGCCGACTTCCTGCTCGGCAAGCCGGTGTCGGCCGACCAATTGACCAGCCGGATCCGGCTCCTCGTCGATAGCCGCAAACCGTTCGTCGTGACCAGCAACTACATTGGGCCGGATCGCCGCAAGTCCACTGATCGGGCATCGAATGTGCCGTTGGTCGAGGTCCCCAATGTTCTCAAGGCGCGCATTGCCGGCACGCAACCGCAGGCCAACACCCTGCGGAAGATCAACCTCATCGCCGCGCAGCTCAACCTGATGAAGCTAGAACGTTTGGGCTTCCAGATCGCCTATTTGGTCGACCGCATTGCCCCCGTGCTGGAAGGCGGGCTGCCTGCCGATGCGCACGCCGTCGACTACCTT
>CAMCUA010000261.1 GCA_945878455.1 Asaia bogorensis
TGAAGTCAACCTTGGGACCGACCCGGGCAAAGCCGACCATATGGTACATCCATACTTCGGGCACGACGTCCTCGTACAAGGTGCGGAACACCTCCTGCCAGGCCTTGCTGCGGGCATCGCCGGTCATACCGCCAAGCTTGTCGACCATCTCGTCCACCGCCTTGTCGCAGAGCATCGACTGCGAACCGACGCAGGCGTACTTCGACGGATAGGAAAAGATCGGATCGCCGAAGTTATTGTCGTGGGTACCCTGCAACAGGGTCGGCCCACGTTCCTCGGAGAACGGCTTGTTGTGGATCTCGTTGTACTGACCGGGTTCCAGGTTCTTCAGCGTGACATTCAAGCCAACCGCCTTGTACATGGTCATGAAGGCTTCCATGACCTCGCCCGCGCCGGTGTAGCCGGTCGGCCGGCCGATCATCAGGATTTCCTTTTCGACCGGCACGCCGGCCGCCTTGGCTTCGGCCAACAACTGCTTGGCCCGCACCGGATCGTAGGCCCTGACTTTCTTGTCTAGTTCGTGATTGTGACCGGGAATGGCCGGCATCACGATCTGCGTGGCATGAATGGCATCCTTCGACAGGATGCTGCCGCGCACCGCCTCGCGGTCGAAGGCGTAATTCAGCGCCAGGCGGACCCGCTTGTCATCGAGCGGCGGGCGGCTCATGTCGATGCGCAGGTAGGTTGTCTCGGAATTGAGGTAGCTGTAATCCATCGACTTGTCAGTGGCTTCCTGCGGCGCGATGTTGAGCGCGATGTCGGCTTCGCCGATCTTGGCCATGGATGCCCGCACCGCCGATTCCTCGCGCCACAGATAGCGCACGACGTCGGCCGCCGGTTTCGCCCCCCAATACTTGTCATTGCGCTTCAGCACGATCTCGGTACCGGCCTTCCAAACATCAAGCGCATAAGGACCAGTGCCAATCGGGGCGAGCGAGGCTTTATCCGCCGGCATGTTGGGCGAGTTGATCGCCATGGCCGACATGCTCATCGGCAGGATCGGCGACGGCTTATCGGTCTTCAGCAGCACCGTGTGGTCGTCCACCGGAACAACCTCGAGCGCTACATTGGCAAAGAATTTCGTGCGGTTGCCGCAGGTGATGCCCTTGCCCATGGTGCGGTCCAACGACGCCTTCAACGCCTGGGCATTGAACGGCGCGCCGTCGTGGAAGACAACGCCCTGGCGCAGCTTGAAGCGCCAGGTGGTGGCGTCCACCTGTTCCCACGACGTTGCCAACCGTGGCTTCAACGAATTGTCGTTGGCATCCTTGCCGGTCAGGGTCTCATTGATGTTCTGGAACAGAACACGCCCCTGAAAGGCGCGGCTGGAATGGCAGGGTTCGAGATCCGGCGGCTCGGCCGGGGTCACGATCGTCAGCACCTTGTTCGCCTGCGCTTGCACCTGTCCCGGCGTCAACGCCGCCAGGGCCAGAATAGCCGCCAAGGCTGCCGTCGTCCGGCCGGTGGCGGAACCTAACTTCGTCGTCATTGCAGCCTCCCTAATCATTCGCTGTCTATTTTTAGCACAAAATCGGGCGAGCACCCTGCCCTTATCAGGACTTTAGGATGGCCTCGTCGCCCAACAGGAAGGGCGCGTTGCAGCCCATGGCGATTTCCTTGACCTTGCCGCGCAGGCCGGGCGGGATCGGAATGCCCTTTTCCAGGCGCAGCTTGATGGTGGCGTGTTCGGGATCGCCGGGCACCAGCACGGGCTGCGCCGGATCGACCGGCTTGGCCGCGTGCAGGCTGTCGATCAGTTCGTCGGTGATGCGTTCGAACTCGCCTTCCGGCATCAGCGCCGTTGGATTGATCACCATGAACCAATGGCCGAGTTCCATGGTGCCCTTCTTGCGCGTGCCGTGACCCTCGGACATGACCAGGCTGGCACCGCTCAGCGCGCAGGCAAGGATTTCGACCATGGTGGCGAGGCCATAGCCCTTGTGGCTGCCCAGCTCGCGGGTGCCGCCGAGCGGCGTCAGCATGGCACCCTTGAAGTACCACGAAGCATCGGTGGTCGGCCGGCCGCTGGCGTCGTTGATCCAACCGATCGGCACCGGACGCTTTTCGATGGCGGCGTTGCGGATCTTGCCGCGCGCCACCGACGAGGTCGCGAAGTCCAGGCAGAACAGCTCGTTCTTCTTGGTCGGCGCGGCAAAGGCGAAAGGATTGGTGCTGAGCATCGACTGGGCCGAGAACGTCGGCGCCACCGACGGCTCGGATCCGTTGGTACACGAAAATCCGATCAAGCCCTGGCGGGCGGCCATCAGCGCATAGACACCGGCCGCGCCGAAGTGGTTAGAATTGCGCGCCGTGGTGCAGGCGACACCCAGCTTCTTGGCCTTTTCGATGGCCATGTTCATGGCCAAGGCGCCAGGCGCGAATCCGAGCCCGCCGCCGCCGTCGATCAGCGCCGTCGTCGGTGTCTCATGCACGACTTTGACCTCGGCATTGGCCGACAGCATGTTCTTGCGCCGGCGGTCGTCGTAGGACGTCAGCATCGAAATGCCGTGGGTATCAACACCGCGCAGGTCGGCTTCGATCAACAGATCGGCGCTGGTCTCCACGTGGTCGGCTTTCATGCCCCATGCGGTCAGACACTCAGCGATCTGCTGGCGCACCAACTTGTGAGGAAAGCGCGGAAAGTCGTAGTCGTCGTTGTTGTACATGGTCTCGTCCGTTTCCTTGAATGTCTTCGGATGTTAATGCGGGCTTAGGCGCCCTTCATGATTTTATCGCCCGTCAGCAGGAAGGGTGCATTGCAGCCCTTGGCGATTTCCTGGACCTTACCGAGCAGCCCCGGCGGCACCGGGATGCCCTTTTCCATGCGCAGCGCGATGGTCTGCTCCTCCGGCTCGCCAGCGACCATGACGGGATTTTCCGGATCGACCGGCCGGGCGGCGTGCAGGTGGTCGATCAGGTCGTCGACAACGCCCTCGAACTCACCGTTCGGCATCAACGCCTTGGGATTGATCACCATGAACCAGTGACCGATATGCATCGAACCTTTCTGGCCTTTGCGGACACTCTTGTTGGTGACCAGCTCGGCGCCGCTCAGCGCCGCCGACAGGATCTCGACCATGGTGCCCAGCCCGTAGCCCTTGTGGCTGCCCAGCTCGCGGGTGCCGCCGAGCGGCGTCAGCAGCGCGCCCTTGAAATACAGTGTCGCGTCGGTCGACGGGTTGCCATCGGCATCGGTCATCCAGCCGATTGGCACCGGCCGCTTTTCGATGGCTGCGTTGCGGATCTTGCCGCGCGCCACCGCCGAGGTGGCGAAGTCCAGGCAGAACAGCTGATTGCGCTTGGTCGGCGCGGCGAAGGCGAAGGGATTGGTACCGAGCATGCCCTCGGCGGCGAAGGTCGGCACCACCGCTACACTGAAGCCGTTGGTCGTCGAAAAGCCGATCATGCCCTCGCGTGCCGCCATCAGGGCATAGACGCCGGACGCTCCGAAGTGACTTGAGTTGCGCACGGTGACGCAGGCGACACCCATCTGCCTGGCCTTTTCGATGGCCTTTTGCATGCCCATGGTCGCCGGCACGAAGCCGAGCCCGCCGCCGCCGTCGATCACCGCCGTGGTCGGGGTCTCACGCACCACCGTCACCTCGGTGCCGACCGTGATCCAGCCCTTCTTCCGCCAGTCGTCATACGACGTCAGCATGGAAATGCCATGGGTATCGACACCGCGCAGGTCGGCCTCGATCAGCCGGTCGGCGGCGATCTCCACGTGCTCCGGCTTCATGCCCCAAGCAGCGAAGGTTTCGGCGATCTGCTGGCGCACCAGCTTGTGCGAATAGCGCGGAAAATCATAATCGTCGTTGTTGTACATGGCCTGCCCGTCTCCCTGTTCTGCCGCCCTTTTTGGTCGTTCGATTTTGCTGCTTTCGTTGCCGGTCAGTTGTCCTCTGTCATATGGTCGACGAAGCGGCGCCACTTGCGCATATAGCTGGCCGCCGGTCGGGTCAGGCGGACGCGATCCTTCTCCGAGACTTCGCGCACGATTTTGCCGGGCGATCCCATGACCACCGAGTTGTCGGGGATTTCCTTGCCCTCGGGGATCAGGGTGTTGGCACCGATCAGGCAGTGCGAGCCGATCTTGGCGCCGTTCAGGATGACGCTACCGATGCCGACCAG
>CAMCUA010000262.1 GCA_945878455.1 Asaia bogorensis
GCGATCAACCGACTTCTCGATGGTATCGAGCTCCTGTCCGGTATGGCGGACGTAAATCTGGTTGAGGCGTTGCCGCAACAACAAGATCTCACGGGCCTGAATCTCGATATCGGAAGCCTGCCCCTGAACGCCGCCAGAGGGCTGGTGAATCATAATTCGCGAGTTGGGAAGGGTGAAGCGCTTACCCTTCGCACCAGCCGCCAACAGCAATGAACCCATCGACGCGGCCTGGCCGATGCAAACCGTCGAAACATCCGGCCGGATGTATTGCATTGTATCATAGATCGCCAACCCTGCCGTCACGACTCCGCCCGGTGAATTAATGTAGAACGCGATATCTTTTTTTGGGTTTTCCGACTCCAGGAAGAGCAACTGCGCACAGATCAAGCTGGAAACGCCGTCGTGCACCGGCCCGGTCAGAAATATGATTCGCTCCTTCAACAGGCGCGAATAGATATCGTAGGCTCGTTCGCCGCGATTGGTGGTTTCCACAACCATGGGAACCAGATTGTTCATTGTCGTCTCGAGCGGAAACGTCATGTGCGGCTGAATCCTTTCCTTGGCGCCATCATCCTGTTAGCACGTCTGCAGGTCCGTAATGACATGCAAAAAATCAGGCTGGCTTAGTCTTGGCTGCTGCCTTTGGCTTGGCCTTTCTCTTGGGCTTGCTTTTTTCCTCGACCGCGTCGGCGTGAACGTGACTTCCATGATCATGATCATGGTGATCGTGGTCGTGATGATCATGGTCGTGGTCGTGCCCATGATGATCATGGTCGTGGTCGTGCCCATGATGATCATGGCCGTGGTCGTGGTGACGATGTTCCTGGGCATGCGCCAGCCGTTCTTCTTCAGCAAATTCCTCAAGGCTGACCGTGCGATCCGTTATCTTGGCCATCTCCAGGATGAAATCGACCACCTTTTCTTCGTACAGAGGAGCGCGCAAGGAATCACGGGCCTCCTGAGACTTGCTTAGAAACGCAAAAGCCTCCTTCTCGCGACCCTGATACTTACGGGCCTCCGCCGTGATAGCTCGGCTCATGTCTTCTTCGGTGATCGTGATGTTGTTCAATCGGCCGATCTCGGTCAGCAATAGGCCAAGCTTCACGCGCCGGGAAGCAATGGAACGATATTCCGACTGCAATTCATCATCCGACTTTCCAGCGTCTTCGACATCCAACGCCTGGGCACCGGCCTCGCCCTTTTCAACGGCTTCCTTCTGGCGCTTGACCTGCTGCCATATGCCTTGGAATTCGGCCTCAACAAGGCCTTCCGGCGTTTCAAATTCATGCAGTTCAGCCAGCTTGTCCAGAACCTGGCGCTTCATACGCAGGCGACCGGCGCCGCGAAGCTCGCGTTCCTGTTCCTCGCGGATCGCCTTTTTTAACGCATCGAGATCGTCCATGCCGACTTTCTTAGCGAGATCATCGTCGATGGATGCAGACTGGCGCCCGCGAATCTCCTTTATCGTAACGTCGAAAACCACTTCCTTACCGGCAAGGTCGGCTGCGCCATAGTCGGCCGGGAAGACGATATTGATCTGCCGGCTTTCACCGGCCTTCGCACCGACGAGCTGCACTTCAAAACCCGGAATGAAGGTGCCGGACCCTAGTTCCAACTCATATCCATCCGCTTTGCCGCCAGGGAATTCGACGCCGTCTTTCCGGCCAACGAAATCGATAACAACCACGTCGCCGTCTTGGCAGGGTCGCTCTTCGGCTATGGGCTGCGTCGCACCCTGCGACTTGGCAAGCTGCTCGAGCACGCTATCGACGCGCTTTTCATCAGGAGCAACGACCGTGCGTTCCACCGCGATGGTGGCCAAATTCACGGGTGTGATCTCCGGCATCAATTCGACGGCAAGGGTATATTCCAGGTCCTTGCCTGCATCGAATGCCGTGATTTCGATCTTCGGTTGCATGACCGGGCGCAGGCCGCGTTCGCTCATCGTGCTCTGAGTCGACTCATTGACGGTCTGCTCCAGCACTTCGCCCATCAGCGACGGGCCGAATCGCTTGCGCAGCAGGGAAACCGGCACTTTGCCCGGACGAAATCCGGGAAGACGCGCCGTCCGCGCCATTTCGTCCAAACGGCCAGACACGCGCCGCTCAATATCGTCAGCGGGAACGATGATTTTGAATTCACGCTTGAGGCCTTCGGCCTTCGTCTCAGTTACCTGCATGGAAATCCCGTTAGGAGTGCGTTGCTATAGGATATGGACCCGCCTGCCGTCCGGTCGGCACGATTGCCCCGGCAGGATGACGCGCGTCCATTGGTACATCGCTGGCGGACCTTGGCGGTCTGTGGCGCCGATCGGCTGGTGCGGGCGGAGGGACTCGAACCCCCATGCCTTGCGGCACTTGGACCTAAACCAAGCGTGTCTGCCAATTCCACCACGCCCGCCGGAAGGTCCGGCCGGTGCGGAATAACCCTCCATCGCCCAGGCTACAAGCCCACGGCGATCCCGGCAATGTATCGTAAAGGGACCAGCTGTCAATTGTCGCCGACGGCTCCCCCGGATGGTTTATATCCATGACGAGCCGAACGATGCGACGCACTATCTTAGAACCAATTTCAGGCTATGCTGGGGATGTGCGGCAGTGCTGTCGCATAGCTTTCTACCCTGCATCACGCGGTTGCCTGCGTCGTGAGTTCCATCGAAATTCATCATTAAGCGTCAAGGAGTTGACACCATGCCTGTCTTTAAAGGCGGAAGAACCATCTATGGCGAAGCCATCGGCATCCTGCTGCTGGATACGCGCTTTCCTCGCGTCCCAGGGGACATTGGCAATGCCACCACGTTCAATTTTCCCGTCCGCTACCGCGTGGTCAAGGGAGCGACGCCGCAACGGCTGGTCCTTAACAACGACGAATCCTGCCTGAATGATTTCGTCGAAGCCGCCAAGGAACTGGAGGGCGAAGGTGTCCGAGCTATCACCACCAGCTGCGGCTATCTGACGACCTTCCAAGAGACCATCAAGGCGGCGGTGAAGGTACCGGTCTTCTGTTCCAGCCTGATGTTGGTGCCGGTGGTCTCCCGCATGCTGCCACCCGGCTCGCGTATCGGCATCCTGACCATCGATTCCCGCCGCCTGCATCAAAGCACGCTGAAAGCCGCTGGGATTACCGACGAGCCGATCGCCGTCATGGGTTCGGAAGAGGTCCCCGAATTCTATAACACCTATCCACGTGGCGCGATGGAGATCGACCCGGACGCGGTCGCCGGTGCCGTCGTCACCATGGTCAAGAAACTGCTGGAACGGAACCCCGACGTTCGCGCTATCGTCTGCGAGGCGATCAACTATGCGCCTTATGCAGCAGCCGTGCAGCAGGCCACTGGCCTGCCCTGGTTCGACATCGTCGACATGACCAATATGGTCTACAACGCCGTGGTAAAGAAGCCTTATCAGGGCTACCTCTAGTCTGTCAGGTGCGCCGGGAATGGGTTTGTTTCAACCCCTGCCCCGGCGCCGACTTGAGCCCGCCACCACTGGCCCCTCGCGCTTCAGCCGCGCGGTCGGCTTCCAACGCGGAGCACTCATGGTTTCCGTGAACGACGAAAACATGGCGTTGAAGCTGACGCTGATCCGATCGCGCTCACTGCGATTGACCGGCACGCCATGGACCAGCCATGCCGGGAAGACGATCATCCGTCCCACCTTGGCCTCGATACTGGCTTCGTTGGCACTATAGATACTCTCACGCTTCATGCGCGGCAGGACCATGCCAGCCTGCGGCCGGGGGTCCGAAAAGAAAATGCTGTCAGCTCCCGCGCCGGTCTGCACGTAATACACGCCACTCAGGTAATTGTTAGGGTGCATATGGGGCGTATTGATCCCGCCAGGCGGGTTGATGTTCGCCCAGCATCCGGTGATCTCGAAGTGCTCGTAGTCGACTTCCAGGAAGCGCAAAACGCCTGCAACGGAGGTCGTGATGCGTTTAGTGAGATCGGCAAAGGCCTCGACGGTATGCAGATCGTTGTCGGTTTGCAGCGTGGCGCCGAGTTTTACCGGCGGACGCTCGCCCAACATCGTCTCTAAATTGGCCAAAATTCTACTGTTGAGAGGCTCGTAGACCGCTGGATTCTCACGTCAAGTGCAACAC
>CAMCUA010000263.1 GCA_945878455.1 Asaia bogorensis
CAAAAGTCGCGTCTGATGCGGGAAAAGGGTTAGCCTGCGGCTAGTTCCGCGCTCTTGCGCTGGAACTGTTCGAACAGGGTGGCGTAGTCGCGCACCACGGGCAGATGTGGAAAGTCGCGGATCACATTGTCCGGCGGGCAAAATAGCGCGCCGAAATCGGCGGCTTGCAGCATCCCGGTATCGTTATAGGAATCGCCGGCCGCCAGGGTGCGGAAGTTGAGGGTGCGGAAGGCGTCCACGGCTGCTTTTTTGTGGTTCGGCAGACGCAGCCGATAACCGCCGATGCGACCGCTGGCTTCGATGTCGAGGCGATGGCAAAACAGCGTCGGATTGTGCAATCGATGGATCAAGGGCTGGGCGAGTTCATAGAAGGTGTCCGACAGGATCACGACCTGATAGCGTTCGCGCAGGCGGTCGAGAAAATCGACGGCGCCGGGCAAGGGCTCCATGCCGGCGATCACTGCCTGGACATCGTCGATACCGAGTCCGTTTTGGTCGAGAATGGCCAGGCGCTGACGCATCACCTCGTTGTAGTCGGGGATATCGCGGGTGGTTATCCGTAAACCAGTGAGCCCGGTACGTTCGGCCAGGTCGATCCACATCTCGGGGACCAACACGCTTTCCAGGTCGAGACAGACGATCTCCACGGCGAAACTCCACTGAACCCACGACAAAGGCCCGCCCGACATACTCCATATGAACCGGGGTTCCAAGCAACAGCCACAAGCGGAGACTTCCTGCTGTTGACGGTCCACCGTCCTGTCCTTATAAGCGCGGCGGGCCACGACCCCCCAACGGGTCGCGACCCTTCTGCAAGGAAGGGAGACATCGATGCAGACCCCCGCCAAGCCGGACGTGCGTCCGGCCAATCCCAATTTTTCATCTGGACCTTGCGCCAAGCGCCCTGGCTGGACCCCCGCGGTCCTCGCCGCTGCGCTGGTCGGCCGTTCGCATCGCTCCAAGCCGGCGGCGGCACGCATCGCCGAGCTGTTGGAGCGTCATCGCCGCGTTCTCGGCCTGCCTGACGGCCATCTGATCGGACTGGTCGGCGGTTCCGATACCGGGGCCTTCGAACTGGCGATGTGGAATCTGCTCGGTCCGCGCGGCGTCGACGTGCTGGCCTGGGAGAGCTTCGGCGCCCAGTGGAAGTCGGATGTGCAGCGCCAACTCAAGCTGGCCGATTCCCGTTTTTTCATCGCGCCCTATGGCGAACTTCCCGATCTCAAGGCCATCGATTTCGACCGCGACGTGGTGTTCACCTGGAACGGCACCACCTCGGGCGTGCGCGTTCCGTCCGGCGACTGGATTCCGGCCGGACGCCGGGGGCTGACCCTCTGCGATGCGACTTCGGCGGTGTTCGCCATGGATATCCCCTGGGACAAGATCGATGTGGCCACCTATTCGTTCCAGAAGGTACTGGGCGGCGAGGCGCAACATGGCGTGCTGATCCTAGGGCCGCGCGCCATCGAGAGGCTGGAAGGCCACACCCCAGCCTGGCCGGTGCCGCGCCTGTTCACCATCAAGGCTGAGGGCAAGCTGGCGCCGAGCTTCGCCACCGGCGGCAGCCTCAACACGCCGTCCATGCTGGTCATCGAAGATACGCTCGACGGCATCATGTGGGCCGAATCCATCGGCGGTGTGCCGGCGCTCATCGCCAAATCGGAAGCCAATTTGGCCGCTATCGCTGCCTGGGTGGCGAACAGCCCGTGGGTGGCATTCATGGCGGCTGATCCAGCCATCCGTTCGTGCACATCGATCTGCCTGAGGTTCGCCTCGCCGTGGTTCAAGAGCCTTAATGACAAGCGCCAGGCCGAGGTCGCCAAGCGGGTCGCCGCGCTGCTGGAGCAGGAAGGCATCGCCTACGACATCAATGCCTACCGCGATGCGCCGCCGGGCCTGCGCATCTGGGGCGGCGTGACGGTGGCGACTGCTGATATCCAAGCGCTTCTGCCGTGGCTCGACTGGGCTTACGCCTCGGTCGCCGCGGAACTGACCGCAGCAGCATAGGTGACGAGATGCCCAAGGTTCTGATCGCCGATGCGATGAGCCCACGCGCCGAAGAGATTCTCCGCGCCCGCGGCCTCGACGTCGACGTGCTGCCCGGCATGAAGCCGGACCAGCTCAAGGCCGTCATCGGCGGGTACGATGGGTTGGCGGTGCGGTCGTCGACCAAGGTCACGGCCGACCTGCTGGCCCATGCCACCAACCTCAAGGTGGTCGGCCGCGCCGGCATCGGTGTCGACAATATCGACACCAAGGCGGCGACGGGGCGCGGTGTGGTGGTGATGAATACGCCATTCGGCAACGCCATCACCACGGCGGAGCACGCCATCGCCATGATCATGGCGATGGCCCGCCAGATCCCGCAGGCCAATGCTTCGACCCACGCCGGCAAGTGGGAAAAGTCCGGCTTCATGGGCATGGAGCTGATGGGCAAGACCCTGGGCGTCATTGGCTGCGGCAATATCGGCCAGGTGGTGGCCGATCGGGCGCAGGGCCTGAAGATGAAGGTCGTCGCCTACGATCCCTTCCTGACCCCGGAACGGGCGGTGGAGATCGGTGTCGAAAAGCTGGAGCTGGACGACCTCTTCCGCCGTGCCGACATCATCACCCTGCACACGCCCTTGACCGACGCCACCCGCCATATCGTCGACGCCAGGGCTATGGCGCTGATGAAAAAGGGCGTGCGCATCGTCAATTGCGCGCGCGGCGGGCTGGTGGTGGAAAAGGACCTGAAGGCGGCGCTGGATGCCGGCCATGTCGGCGGTGCGGCGCTCGACGTCTTCGAGGACGAGCCGGCCAATGAAAGCCCACTTTTTGGCATGGATACGGTCATCGCCACGCCGCATCTCGGCGCCTCGACCAACGAGGCGCAGGTTAATGTCGCCATCCAGGTGGCCGAGCAGATTGCCGATTTCCTGCTGACCGGCGCTGTCGTCAACGCCATCAACATGCCGTCGCTAACGGCCGAGGAAGCGCCGCTGATCCGCCCCTACATGGCCTTGGCCGAACAGTTGGGCAGCTTTGCCGGACAGGTGACGGAGACGGCGATCCAGGCGGTGACCATCGCCTATGAAGGCCAGGTGGCCGAGCTCAATACCAAGCCGCTGACGGCAGCACTGCTCAAGGGGTTGCTGTCGCCGCTGCTCGAATCGGTGAACATGGTCAGCGCCCCAGTCGTCGCCCGCGAGCGCGGCATCGACATCACCGAAACCAAGCGCGAGCGGGCCGGCGGCTATCAGCGGCTGATCCGCCTGACCGTGACCACCGAAACGCAGACCCGCGCCATCGCCGGGACGCTGTTCGACGGCGAATTGCCGCGCATCGTCGAGATCAAGGGCATTCCCATGGATGCCAGCCTGGGACGGCACATGCTTTATGTCACCAATCAGGACAAGCCCGGCCTGATCGGCGGCATCGGCACCCTGTTCGGCGATGCCGGCATCAATATCGCCACCTTTCACCTCGGTCGCGCCCAGGTCGGCGGCGACGCCATCGCCTTGATCGAGGTGGATCAGCCGATCCCGGCGCAGGTACTGGCTGCGGTGCGCGCCATGCCGCAGGTGGTTCAGGCCAAGCCGCTGGCGTTCTAAGGCAGCGCCGTTAGCGGGATTCCGCCGCCTGCGCTTGATCGAGATGCCGGCGGATGTCGGCCGCAACAGCCTGGAACATGGCTTCGGTCAGGCGTCCGGTGTTGGTGTTGTAGCGGGAGCAATGGTAGCTGTCGAAAAGCCACCGTCCATCCGGCAGTTCGTGCCGCGCGCCGTGGGCGAAGGCATGGGCCGCTTTGCGCATGCCCAGGGCGGCAAGCACGGCGCCGTGGGCGACCACGCCCAGGGCCAGAACGGCGCGCAGGCGCGGCAAGGCCGCCATCTCGGCGGCCAGGAAGGGCCGGCAGGCGGCTTCCTCGGCGCCGATGGGGCGGTTTTCGGGCGGCAGACAGCGCACGGCGTTGGTGAGCCGGGTGCCGATCAAGCGCAAGCCGTCGTCCGGCCGGGCGGCATAAGCTCCGGCAGCGAAGCCATAGGCGATGAGGGTGGCGAACAGCAGATCGCCGGCATAATCGCCGGTAAAGGGCCGGCCGGTGCGATTGGCG
>CAMCUA010000264.1 GCA_945878455.1 Asaia bogorensis
AGCAAGGTGAAGACGAACTCGATCTGTCCCACCGCCTTGACGTATGCAGCGCGTTCGATGGTCATGGCGGTAAACCAACCCGCCGAGCCCAGCATGCTGGTCATGCCGACCAGCACACAGGTACGCCATTGGTGCAGCATGACGGTGAACTGACCGGGCTGGCGCATTGCCACATAACCACCCAGGGTTACCGTTTGGATCAGGATGATGGCGAGCAAGGTTACTGCCGCCGTGAACAACCAATCCGGATGGCCAAGCGACAGGCTGGCGCGGCGAATGAACAACGATGCCAGGGCAAAGCCGCAGCCCGAGGCCAAACCGATTGCCATCGAGCGATCCGAGAAGAAGGCCACGAGCGAGAGGCTTCCCCACTTCCGTGCCCCGATAGTCATAATCAGAACGCCGACAACGCTAATGGCGATGGCAACCCAACCTGCAGGGCCGATGACCTCGGAGAAGAAGGCGGCGCCAATCAGGCCGGTGAGGAACGCCTCGGTCCGAGAATAGCTGGTTCCGACAGCGAAGTTGCGTAGGGAAAACAGGTGAATCAGCAAGGCTGTCGCCATGATCTGCGCGGCAGCGGCAGCAAGGCAGGAGCCTATAAATACCGTGTTGAGGTCTGGCAAGCGGTAACCATTTATGTTCATCAGCGCGGCCAGATAGGCGGCGGCAAACGGCAGGCCAAATAGAAAGCGGACCAGGGTGACGGCGTGAACCCCCATGCCGGCTGTCAGGTGCTTTTGCATGGCCGTACGCACGGACTGCACCAAGGCGGCCACCAGGGCGATGGGAATCCATATCCAATTTTCCACGGAAACGTCCGCCAAGGGTTGGGGCGACAACGGGCCGCCGGCTTTCTATAATGCGCGGGCCATCCGGTTGAAAGCCATAGCTCGACCATACCGAGCAGGGCTTGGAGCGCGACAATGATTGTCGATGTGGTATTCGATACCTTCTGTCCCTGGTGCTTCATCGGCAAGCGCCGGCTCGAACGCGCCTGCGCCTTACGCCCGGGTGTCGCTGTTGATATCCGTTGGCGGCCATTCCTGCTCAATCCACACATGCCGAAAGACGGTATCGAGCAATCGTCTTATCTCATTCGCAAATTCGGCAGCGAAAATCGGGTGCGGCGAATATATGCGGCCCTTGCCGAAGCAGGTCGATCGGTCGATATCGATTTTGCTTTCGAGCGTATCGATCGGGCGCCAAATTCGATAAACGCCCATCGGTTGGTGCGTTATGCCGACCGCTTCGGCCTCGCCAGTCGCTGCGTCGAAGCGGTTTATGTCGGTTACTTCGTCGATGGCTTGGACATCGGCAACATCGAGGCATTGACCAAGCTGGCCGTGGGTTTGGGTATACCTAGGGCCGAGGCACGCCGGTTTCTCAACGGCGAGGCCGAACTGGATTGGGTGGAGGAAGAAAACGCCCGTGCCCACCGCCTAGGTATCAGCGGCGTTCCTGCCTTCGTAGTCGATGGACAATCAGCGATTGCTGGAGCGCAGGAACCAACCGTACTGGCCCGCCTGATTGATGCTGCACAAGCCCAGGCACAGGCCATCGCCGACGGTGTGGATCCGCAAACCGCTATGAGCTGAAGAACTGGGTGTCAGGGCCCGAATCTTCAGCTTGGTTGTTGGTTTCTTATGGATTTTTCTCGGCCAAAAGGTCCGGCAAACGCGGTCGGCTGATTTTCCATAAACCATTGAAAAACTGGGGCGAGAGACGGGATTCGAACCCGCGACCCCCTGGACCACAACCAGGTGCTCTAACCAACTGAGCTACTCCCGCCATCGGGTCCCTGGTGGGACCTGTCGCCCCGATCCCCAGAGGGGGCCCAGGCGCGGAACCGCTTAAGTAGTCCCAGCACCGGAAGGCGTCAAGCGGCTGTGGGGACTGTGGGACGGTGAATCCGCTGGCGCCTCTCGTGCAAGCAACCGAGTGCCGCCTGAACCGTACGATCCAACCTGATCACACTACCGAGAGGCATCGGGGAACGGTTGCATTATAGGCCGGAATGCAGTCTTGTTTCCTCGTTGGCTAAGAAGCGGAGACTCCTTATGAAGGCGCCAAGGCCGATTTTCCTTGCTGCAATTTTGCTAGCGGGGGTCTGCTTTCTCCCCATTGCCGCTCTAGCGGAGATTATCCAGTATCGAATTGAGCTGAAGGGCTCGAACGAAGTGCCGCCCAACAACAGCACGGGCGGTGGTTTGGCCTTACTCTCCTTTGATACGGACAGCAAGAAGCTGTCCTGGGTTGTCACCTATTCGGGTCTGACGGGGCCCGTTATTGGCGCCCATCTGCACGGAACGACAACGGCGGCGAGCAACGCCGGAATCCTGGTTCCATTTCGTAGCGTTGCCAGTCCGATCGAGGGATCTGAAACACTGACCGAAGCACAAGCCAGCGGATTGTTGGCAGGCTTATGGTATGTCAACCTCCATACCGAACGGCATCCGGGCGGCGAGCTACGCGGTCAAATTGTTCGTTAATTTGGCTTTGTGGAAAACCGGTTCAGGCGACCTTGGCCGGAGCCGAACTCCAATGCCCGGCGGCGTTGGGCGCCGTTGATTTTCGCCCTTCCACAAGTTCCATGAATTCTCGGATCGGTACTGGTACAGAGACCAGATAGCCTTGCCCCTCTTCGACATTGCAGGACAGCAAGACGGATATTTGTTCCTCTGTCTCGATGCCTTCGGCCAGTACGTGCATTTTCAATTCACCGGCTAAACGCACGAGCATCTCCACTATGGCCTTTGCCGTCGGATCGCGGCCGATGGAATCGACGAAAAACTTGTCGATCTTGATGATGTTGGCTCCCAACCGCTGAATATGGGACAAGCCGTTGTGACCGGTGCCGACATCGTCGATGGCAACCTTAAATCCAATACCGCGCAAAGTGGCGATAACAGAGGCGACCTTTGACAGGTCATCCAGCTCCTCGCGCTCGGTCAATTCGACAATCACTTGGCGCGGGGCTACCTTAACCAAAGATACAACCTCGCGAAGGCGATCGACGAATCCCGAAATCGTTAGGTGATGTGGCACTATATTGATGGCAACTTTGAAATTTCTGTCTTGCCGCAGCAAGGGTTGAAGCTCGCTAAGCGCCGACGACAGAAGTTGCCACGTCATCGGCACGATGCGGCTGCTACTTTCCGCCAAGGGAATAAACCGCGATGGTGGTATAACCATGCCGTCGCCGCGGACCCAACGCGCCAGGATTTCGCAGCCGACAATAGCGCCAGTCCGCAAGTTGAACACCGGTTGCAGATACGGTTTGAACTCATGCGCGGCAAGGGCCCGATCAAGTTCGGCGATGGGGCTACGCGGCCGGGTCGCTGCACTGGCCAATAGCAGCCCGAAGGCAATGCCCAAGGTCAGGGCCAAAGCCATGATCGGTATGTAGGGTTCCCCGTGCCACCGCTTAAACGCCTCAGCCTCGACCCTAATCGCGGTGCGCAACGGGTAGCGCTTAGATTCCTTGGCGAAGGTTATGGTCTTAGTATTGGCTTCCTGCGGCGCTGCAAGAGCGAATTGGGCGACGGTCTATCCATTGTGTAATTCCAGGACAACCTCGCTATGCTCGCGTAGTTCAGCGGGCATGATGTCGTAAAGATAGGCGTTGATGCCAAGAATCGCGACCAATGCCGACGATGCATCCACATCCTTGAGAACGCCGAGGGCAATGCCAAAAAACTGTTCAACGCGAAACAGCCGGACCGCCGCGTCCGCCGCCGTCAGCATATCGTTGCGGTTCACCCAGCCGCGGTCGAACTCCAAAGTCTCGGAATAAGCAGAACATAGTACGGAACCATCCCGTCCAACCGCCCGTATGTCCTTGACGGTGCCGCGCTGATAGACATGCAGCCGTACCACCTGCAACGACACCGCATCGCAGTTCATCGGTGTGCGGACAATAAGCTCGTCGAGGGTGGCGATGCCATAATCAACGGCGACTTCGGAACGTCGCAGCGCGGTATCGCTCAGTTCCTCCAACTGGCGCGACCGCTGCGATTCGATCAGAGCCGTGGCTGCTACATGGGCACCTGCCAGGAAGACCCCAATCGAACTGCCGAG
>CAMCUA010000265.1 GCA_945878455.1 Asaia bogorensis
GCTTGGGCGATGTCGCCTAGAATGATTCCCAGCAACCGGCCCAACGGACAACGGGGAGAAAAGAGTATGTCCGTTCTCGTCGACAGCAAGATGAAGATCGCCAAGCTGACGCCGCACATCGGCGCCGAGGTGACTGGCATCGACCTGACACAGCCCATCGACGCGGCGACGCGCCAGGCGCTCAACGCCGCCGCTGTCGAGAACATCGCCCTGGTCATCCGCGATCAGAAACTCGACGGCCGGCAATTCCTGGAAGCGGGCAAGCTGTTCGGCGAGCCGATGGACCGGGATTTTCTGGATTACTCGCTGCCCGGCGTGCCCTTCGTCTTCGAGGTGTCGAGCCGGCACCGCAACAAGGACGGCAGCATCAAGAAGGTCGGGCCGCAATGGCATACCGACCATACCAATCACGAATTTCCGCCGAAATACACCATGCTCTACGCCGTCGAGCTGCCGGCCAAAGGCGGCGGCACCAGCATCGCCAACATGCGCGCCGGCTACGACAGCCTGCCCGACGACCTGAAGCACCGCATCGCCGGCATGCAGACGGCCAACGTCATCGTCGGCAGCGCGGCGCCCACCGTCAACGCCGACCGGCTGCAGGCCCAGGTCGCCGAGAAGCCGAAGCCGGTGCTGCAGCCGCTGGTGCGGACCAACGCCGACGACGGCCGCAAGTCCCTCTACTTCCACACCAACAAGACGGACCACATCGTCGGCATGACGGCGCAGGCAACCCAGATCCTGTTCGAGGAATTGCTGTCGTATGCGCTGCGCCCCGAGTTCATCTATTCGCACACCTGGCGGCTGGGCGACATGCTGATCTGGGACAACCGCTCGGCGCTGCACAAGGCGAATTACGACTACGACCCAGCCGACGTGAGCCAGCATCGCCTGCTCTATAGGATGATGATCAAGGGCGAACGGCCGCGGTGAGGTGGGATTCGGGGCCCACCCCTCTCCCTGTCCCTTCCCCTCACGGGGGGAGGGACAGGGAGAGGGGGATGTCAGGTCACGACCGGGCGCGTACCGGCAGGTCGCGGACGGATTCTACGGTGGGCAGGTTGTGGCGGTCTTCCGGTTTTAGCCAGCCTTTGTAGTTCGGCTTGCGCTTCTCGGCGAAGGCCTTGCGCGATTCCATGCGGTCGGACTGATCGCCGTGGTGATGTAGGGCGGCGGCGAGCTTTTCCAGGTCGGGCGCTACCTGCGGGCGCATCTGGCGCATCATGTAGACGGTGTTGACCCGCGAGGCCGGTGGCAGGGTCAACAGATGCTCGGCCATCTCGTAGGCGGTGGGCAGCAATTGCTCCGCGTCAACCAGGCGGTTGATGAAGCCGACTTCGTAAAGCCGTTCGGCGGTGAAGCGGAAGCCCAAGGCCATCTCGGTGGCGATCGGATGGGGCAGGCCGGCGAAGTGGCCGTGGTTGTAGCCGCCGAGCAGCCAGCGCTTGGCCTCGGAAATCTCGAACATGGCGCCACGCACGGCGACGCGCAGGTCGGTGGCTTCGACCATCATGAAGCCGCCGCCCATGGCAAAGCCGTTGACCGCGGCGATGACCGGCTTTTGCAGCGTGCCTTCGCGGAATGGATCGGCGAGCGGCGCCGGACGCGCGGCGCTGCCGGGCTGGCCGCGCTCCAACGATTCCTTCATGTCCTCGCCGGCGCAGAAGGCGCGGCCCGTGCCGGTGAAGACAGCGACTTCCAGATCGGCATCGTCACGGAATTCAGTGAAGGCCCGGGCCATTTCGGTGCGCAGCTCGTAGCCCATGGCGTTCAGACGTTCGGGCCGGTTCAGCCGGATGGTGAAAATCTGGCCCCGGCGTTCGGTTTCGACGACGCTCATCCGCAGTCTCCCTGTGTGCCGTGACCTCGCCATGGGGCGGTCCGGGGCACATTTGTTGGCGTTGTTTCCAGCTCCTATCCTACAATGCCACGCCGCCGTGAACAGAGTGTTCGACGGTGGGGGAGATGAAACAGTGCCGCCGTTGGCGGGCTGGGTCAGGCCTGGAAGCGCTTTTCCAGGGTGGTCCAGGTTTCGTTTTCGAACAGCGACCACAATTGGCTGTGGTTGAACATGCGATCAGCCATCGCCGCCGTGCCGCCGGTGGCCTTGAGCGAGACCAACATGTCCTGTCCGGCATGGGCGAACATGCGGGTCAGGGAATTTGGATAGATCGCCACCTTGAAGCCCAGGGCTTCGAGCTTGGGGAAGGGCAGCACCGGCGTGCGCCCGCCTTCGACCATGTTGGCCAGGCATGGCGCGCCCAAGCGCATCGGCACCTGACCCAGCTCGGCTTCGCTCTGCGGCGCCTCGACGAAGAGAATGTCAGCACCGGCCTCGCGATAACGATGGGCGCGTTCGAGGGCGGCTTCATAGCCTTCGTTGGCGATGGCATCGGTGCGCGCCACGATCATGACGTCGGCATCGACGCGGGCATCGGCGGCGGCCTTGATGCGGTATTCCATCTCGGCTGCCGGGACGATGCGGCGGCCGGGTTCGTGGCCGCACTTCTTCGGCCACTCCTGATCCTCGAACTGCACGGCGCTGACGCCTGAGCGTTCGAACTCGCGCATGGTGCGGATGACGTTGAGCGGCCCGCCATAGCCGGTGTCGGCATCGGCGATGACGGAGATCGACACGGCGTCGCAAATACGCCGAATGCGATCCAGTATCTCGCCGAAGCTGAGCGCCCCGACATCGGGGGCGCCAAGCGCGCTCATCGAAACACCGGCGCCGGTGACGTAGGCGGCGTCGAAGCCGGCCACTTCGACCAAGCGGGCGGTGATGCAATCGTAACAGCCGGGGGCGACGACGATGCCGGGCGCCTCCATGCGTTGGCGGAGCGCGCGGTGGCGGGACGGGGCGGACTTCAGGACGGTCGGATAAGCAGCGTGATCGGGCATCTCCGTGCAACCCTTCTGCCTGGCCGAAAAGGGGCCGTGAACGTCCAGGATGCTCGCCCGGCCGAAGGGAGTCAATTTTCCTACCCCTCTCCCTGTTCCTCCCCCTCGCCGGCTCCGCCGGCAAGTATCCAATGGCGGCGAAGCCGCCGGGGGAGGGAACGCGGTTACGGCCTCCGGCCTGTAAGACAAGGCACTGCTGTGCTGCGACATCCCCGGATGGCGTCAGGGCGCGGAGCCGGCCGCGTTACATCTCGACGATCTTGTTGGAGAGTTCGTCGCGGTTGAGGCTGCCAGGCGGGAAATGTTGGGCGAGAACAGCGGCGCAACGTTCGATGGCGGCGACGAAGCCGTCGGCGGGGCGGCCAGCCTTGATGGCGGATACCAGAACGGTAATGGCCTCGTCCCAGACGGCTTGCGCGACCTTGGCGTCGATCACCGCGTCGGCGACGATTTCGGCGTAGCGGTCGGCCTCCGAGGCGAAGATGAGGACGCCGGTGCGCCTTTCGGTCTTGTCCAGGCCGTGGGCGAAGAACTGGCGCAGGGCTTCGGCATGGGCGCGCTCGTGACGCAGCCGGCGCGGCACGACGTGAAAGCGCAGCTTGCGATGCGCCAGGACGACGGCGGCCAGCAGGAAGAGCGCGAGCTGCGCCAGGTAGATGGTCGGCGCCGTCCAGGGGGTCAGGTAGATCAGCGGCAACGGCAGGAACAGGGCCAGCGCCGCCGCCCAGACGATGGGCACGAAGCGATAGTCGCTGGTCTGGCGCGCAATGACGCAGAAGATTTCGCCGGCCGTTTGCGTCTCTGCCGCGCCGATGGCATCGGCGATGCGCGTCTTGTCGGTGGCCGAGATCATGACATTTCCCTCACCATCGCCCCGAACTGCCGCCACCGCCGAACGAGCCGCCGCCACCACTGAAGCCACCGCCCCCGGACCGGCCGCGCGAGGAACCGCGCCCCCCGGACATCATCATCAGCAAGAGAAATTGACACAGGGCGCCGCCCCGCACGACGCAGAAAATCAACAGCCCGACGCCAAGAAGAACCAGAACGAAGATCCCCCCGCCGGGTATCTCGTCGGCTGGCCGCTCAACGCCCGGGGCCACGTCGCGCCCAGCCCGGGGCTGCCAGCCGCCGGTGTCGCCGGTCAGCGTTTGAACGATGGCGGCAATGCCGTT
>CAMCUA010000266.1 GCA_945878455.1 Asaia bogorensis
GTAAACCAGATGCCGCCGTCCTTATCGATAACCAGGTCGTTCGGCCCGGACAGGCGATGGCCATTGCAATCTCGATACAACAGGTCGACCGCGCCGGACTTCAGGTCGACACGCTCGATGCGCCCGCTGACATAATCGTCCGATGGGCCGATGGAGCGCAGTTCGCCATTCCTGTCGTGATACTTGAAGCCGCCGTTGTTGGCGATATAGCCATAGCCTCCCGGGCCGATGGCCAGCCCATTGGGTCCTCCGCCGGGACGCGCGATGATGGTTTTGGTGCCATCGGGATCGATGCGGGTCAGGCGCCGTGCCTCGATTTCGACCACCACCAACGAACCGTCGGGCAGGGCGACGGGGCCTTCGGGAAAGCGCATCCCGCTGGCGATCTGTCTCATGTCTGCCATTTTCTTGCCTCCCGTGAAGATTTTCCCTACGGCGGTTGCCTTGCTTCGCACTTTGCGCATAGCCTGCAGACGATCTCAAGCGCTTGCGCCGGCATGAGCAGACCGAGGAGTCGTCGTTGCCGCAGTCCGACCCAGCCATCCGCTTTCTGCTCAACGGCGAACAGCAGCGCGCCAACGCCCCCACCATGGCGGAATCAGCTTCACCGTGCATTTTTGCCTAATATATGGGCAAAAAGGGCGGGACTCCTGATGGCCAATCAGGCTTTTGCCCGCGGCACCGTGCCCTTGTCCTGCTCCGGCAGCAGGAAGGCGAAGTCACACCCCTTATCAGCCTGCAGCACCGTCTCCATGAACAGCTTGCCGTAGCCGCGCTGCGGCACGTTGAGCTTCACCGGACCCAACGCCTTCTCGCGCTTGGCCAGCGTCGCCGCATCGACCAAAACGTCGATGCGCCGGTTGGGCACGTCGAGGGTGATTCGGTCGCCGGTCTCGACCAGGCGCAGCGGCCCGCCGGCAGCGCTTTCCGGCGTGATGTGCAGCACGATGGTGCCGAAGGCGGTGCCGCTCATCCGCGCGTCCGAAATGCGCACCATGTCCTTGACCCCCTGGCGCGCCAGCTTCTTCGGGATCGGGATATAGCCGGCCTCCGGCATGCCCGGCGCGCCGAGCGGCCCTGCGTTGCGCAGCACCAGAACGTCGTCGGCCGCCACGTCCAGATTGTCGTCGTCGATGCGTGCCGCCAGATCGTCCAGGTCCTCGAAGACCACGGCGCGGCCGGTGTGGCTGAGCAGCTTCTCGGTGGCCGCCGACGGCTTCACGATGGCACCGCCAGGCGCCAGGTTGCCGCGCACCACCGCCATGGCGCCGCCGGAATGAAGCGGCTTGGCCACCGTGTGGATGACATTCTGCGGCCAGGGCGGCGGTGCCGCGTCCAGGTTTTCGCCCAGCGTCTTGCCGTTGATGGTCAGGCAGTCGAGGTTGAGCTGGTGCTTCAGCTCGCGCATCACCGCCCCCGCGCCGCCCGCCTTGTACAGGTCTTCCATGAAGCCCTGGCCGGAAGGCTTGAGGTCGACCAGCATCGGCGTCTCGCGGCCCATTCTGTCGAAACCGTCGAGGTCGAGCGTATAGCCGAGCCGCCCGGCCACCGCCGCGATGTGGACGATGGCGTTGGTCGATCCGCCAATGGCCAGCAGCATGCGCAAGGAATTCTCGAAGGCCGCCGGCGTCATGATCTTGTCCGGCGTCAGGCCCTCCTTGGCCAACGCCACGGCGCGCGTCCCGCTCATCTCCGCATGGCGCAACTTTTCCGCCGCCACCGCCGGCACGGCGGCACCGCCCGGCAGGGTCATGCCCAAGGCCTCGCTCATACAGGCCATAGTGCTGGCCGTACCCATCACCATGCAGGTGCCCGCCGTCGGGCACAGCTCGGCATTGGCCTGCCACAGTTCTTCTTCTTCCATCTCCTCGGCCCGATAGGCGGCCCAGAAGCGGCGGCAGTCGGTACAGGCGCCCAGCCGGTTGCCGCGATGGCTGCCGGCCATCATCGGCCCGGTCAGCAGAAGGATGGCCGGCACATTGGCGCTGGCCGCGCCCATCAGCAGCGCCGGCACCGTCTTGTCGCAGCCGCCGATCAGCACGACGGCATCCATCGGCTGGCCCTTGATCATCTCCTCGGTGTCGATCGACATCTGGTTGCGCAGGTACATGCTGGTCGGATGCGCGAAGGACTCGTGCAGCGAAATGACCGGAAAATCCACCGGCAGACCGCCGGCCAGCATGACGCCGCGCTTCACCGCCTCGATCAGGTCGGGCACGTTGCGGTGGCAGGCGTTGTAGCCGCTGAAGGTATCGGTGATGCCGATGATCGGCCGTTCCAGCGCATCGTCGGTATAACCCATGGCCTTGATGAAGGCCTTGCGCAGGAAGACCGAGAATCCCGCGTCGCCGTAGGAGGTCAGGCCCTTGTACATGCCGGTCTTCTTGTCGCTCATCCCATCGATCCTTCTCTTACTTGTCTTACTTGTTGGTCCCTGGGGTTGGTCCCCTAGCCCATCCTACGAGACGGGCCCGCAGCCCTCCTCAGGATGAGGATTTTCACGTTTCCACCTCACCCTGAGGTTGATGCGCAGCGGTCCTCTCGAAAGGTGTGCCGCCGCCGCCCTGCCGTCATGACGGCCGGCCCCTTGCCACGGAGAAATGCATCGCCAAGGTCATGACATTATAAATCGAACAGGGGTGCAGGCGGGTTGCCCAGCATCTCGGAACCTAACAGTACCGCCGCGCCGGGGGAACGCCAAACTGGTATAGAAAGGCGGGCAGCCCGAGGAGAAAATCCGATGAGCAACATACGTATCGACAGCGACCGGCTCTGGCAGACGCTTATGGAGATGGCCGAACTCGGCGCCACCGACAAAGGCGGTGTCAAACGCCTGGCGCTGACCGACATCGACAAGGCGGGGCGCGACCTGTTCGTCCGCTGGTGCCGCGAGGCCGGCTGCACCGTCACTGTCGATGCCATCGGCAACATCTTCGCCCGCCGGCCGGGACGGAACGACTCCCTGCCGCCCGTGCTGGTCGGCAGCCATCTTGACAGCCAGCCGACCGGCGGCAAGTTCGACGGCGCCTACGGCGTGCTCGCCGGCTTGGAGGTGGTGCGCGCGCTGAATGACGCCGGCATCGAGACCGAGGCCGCCATCGAGGTCGTTGACTGGACCAACGAGGAAGGCTCGCGCTTCCAGCCGCCGATGGTCGGCTCCGGCGTCTTCGCCGGCGTCTTCGCGCTCGACAAGGTCCGCACCGCCAAGGACACAGAAGGCACGTCCCTGGACGAGGCGCTCTCCGCTATCGGCTACGCCGGCCCCAACGCCGTCGGCGGCCGCCCGGTCGGCGCCTATTTCGAGGCGCATATCGAACAGGGACCTATCCTCGAAGCCGAACGCCGCACCATCGGCGTCGTCACCGGCGCCCAGGGCCAGCGCTGGTACGAGGTGACAGTGACCGGCCAGGAAGCGCATGCCGGCCCGACGCCGATGCCGGTGCGCCGCGATGCCCTGGTCGGCGCCGCCCGCGTGATCGCCGCGGTGCGCCGCATCGGTAACGACTTCGCGCCCCACGGCCGTTCGACATGTGGTTTCGTCGAGGTCTACCCGAATTCGCGCAACGTTATCCCCGGCCGCGTCTTCGTCACCGTCGACCTGCGCCATCCTAACGACGCCGCACTGGCGGCGATGGACGCGGCGCTGCGCGACGCCTGCAAGGCCATGGGCGAGGCGGAAAAGCTGTTCGTCGAGATCGAGCAGATCCTGCATTTCGCGGCGCAGCCGTTCGACGCCGGCTGCGTCGCCGCCGTGCGCGGCGCAGCCGAACGCCTCGGCCATCCGCACATGGATATCGTCAGCGGCGCCGGCCACGACGCCGTCTACATGGCGCGCGCCGTGCCGGCGGCGATGGTCTTCGTCCCCTGCGAGGACGGCATCAGCCACGCCGAGATCGAAAACGCCACGCCGGCCGACCTCGCCGCCGGCTGCGACGTGCTGTTGCAGGCGGTGCTTGAGGCAGCCGGCAGCCGACCGTGAGATGAAACCAAGCAACGACTTCATCTTGAGGAAGCGCGAAGCGCTATCTCGAAAGATGGGCAGCCGTTGCAGCGCCGGCCCACCCTTCGAGACGCC
>CAMCUA010000267.1 GCA_945878455.1 Asaia bogorensis
ACTGACATCACAAACTACACGGCCCGCGATATCGACGAGATCACATGGGCCGTCAACTCAACGCCCAGAAAATGCCTCGGATACAAAACTCCCGCCGAGGCATTCCTTGAAAACATCAGGTGTTGCACTTGACGTGAGAATCCAGCGAGTAGTCTCCCCGCATTGTAATCGGCCGGCGTTGTGGCAACCTAGGAGGTCGGCACAGGGGCATGTGGACGGCTGATGCAGGCACTTAGGAAGATGGAACTGGCCGTGGAAAACATTGCCCACGCTCGGACCCTCACCGGGCTAGGGTTATGGCCTGCCCTGGGGATCGCAGGCATTTTGGCGGTCTGCATTCTCCAAATCAGTGACCTTAGTCCTGCCCATGCCCAGGGTGCTGGCAATGAAGGCATCTTTCGCAGTATCGAGACCAAGTCGAGCAATCTTGGCCCCTTCAAGAAATGGACCGGGGCGATGGAGCGTTTTACCGAGGAAAAGGCCAAGGAAGAAAAGCGCCAGGACTGTGATACGCAGAAATTCAATACCTGCCACTATCACCTGTGGAAAAAATTTCTCGACAGCCTGCGCGGCAAACCCAAGGACGTCCTCATCGAAGACGTCAACAACTGGGCCAACCAGCGCAACTACATCACCGATCCCAAGAATTGGGGGGAAGAAGACTATTGGGAGACGCCGGGAGAATTCATCGCCCGGTTCGGTGATTGCGAAGATTATGCGATCATCAAGTACCTGTCGCTGCGCGACCTGGGTTTCACTGACGATGAACTGCGGGTGGTTGCGGTCAAGGACCTGAACCTGAAGGTCGGCCATGCCATTCTCGTCGTCTACCACGGCGGCAAGGCCCTTTTGCTCGACAATCAGATCAAGAAGGTGGTCGATACCGCAATTGTTCGCCACTACGAGCCGGTATTTTCCATCAATCGTAGCTTCTGGTGGCGTCATCGGTTGAGCTGAGCGGCCGCCAAAGCTCACAATCACGATAGGCGTGGGTGCAAGAAAAGGCGGCGGCCGATGTCCAGCCACCGCCCTAATGTCGTCGGTAACGGAAGGCGTTACTTGAAGACGATTTGTTCCAGCGGAATTTCACTGTTGGTGGCCGACGTCGGCGCAAAGACGATGCGCTTGCCGACCCGGGCGTAATAGACGAGATGGAACAGGAAGACGTCGGCGACCATGTCTTCATGCACGATCTTCATCACTTCCTGCCAGCTCTTGATGCGTTCCGGCCCGGACAATGCCGTCGCCTTGGCGATCAACACGTCGAGATCCTGGTTGCAGTGGGTGGATGACTGATTCTTGCAGGAATACTTATTGTACATGGAGAACACCGGGTCCCCCAGATTGTTGTCGTGCATGTGGCCAAGCAGGATCGGATCGCGGTTGGCGACCTTAGCTTCGTCGGCCGAGCCACTCTTGCCCTTGTTCGGGTGAACGTTGAGTTCGGTCCACTGGCTGACGTCGAGCATGCGCAAGGTGACGTTCAAACCGATAGCCTTCCACATGGTGAGCAGGGCTTCCATGGTTTCAGTCGAATTCGGCCACATATTGATCCGCCCGTAGATGTCGATATGCCGGTCGACCGAGACGCCGGCCGCCTTGGCCTCGGCCAACAGCTGCTTGGTCTTGGCGACGTCATAGGCGTAAACCTTTTTGCCGACCTCGGGATTCCAGCCGGCGACGCTGGGGATCACCATATGCGAGGCCGGGATGGCATCCTTCGGGATGATCGAGCCGCGCAGCGCTTCGCGGTCCACCGCATGGTTGAGCGCCAGGCGGACCCGCCGGTCGTCGAGCGGCGGCACTTGGGACTAGATGCGCACATAGTTGGTTTCGGTGCTGATGTAGCTCTTGTCCATGGACACATCGTTGGCGTCCTGCTTGCCAATGACGGGTGCGAAATCAGCCTCGCCGACGGCGACCATCGCGGCGGCCACGGCCGACTCCTTGCGCCAGATGTACTTGGCACCATCAATCACCGGAACCTTACCCCAGTACTTATCGTTACGCTTCAGCACGATTTCGACGCCGGGCTTATAGGAATCCAGGATGTAGGGGCCGGTGCCGATGGTCGTTACCATCTTGTTGATGTGCGGCAAGTTGGGTGAATCGATACTGACCACCATCATGCGGGTGGGCAGGATCGGTTCTGGCTTGTCGGTCTTGATGTCCAGGGTGAGAGCATCCACCGCCACGCCGGTCAGCGGAATGTCGCCAAAGGTCTTGATGCGGATCTGACAGTCGAGATTCTTGTTCATGGTCCGGGCGATGGACTTGGCGACGTTCTCGGCGTTGAGCGGCGCGCCATCGGTGAAGAACACGCCGGGGCGAAGCTTGAAGCGCCAGGTGGTGTCGTTGATCTTTTCCCAAGATGTCGCCAATCGTGGCTTGATCGAACCGTCGTTGACGTCGAGTTCGGTCAGCGTCTCGTTGATGTTTTGCTTGAGGACGCGCCCGACGGCCGAGCGGTTGGTGCTGGAGTTGTCGAGGGCGTCGGGTTCTTCGGGAAGAATGATGGTGACGATCTTGTTCTGCGCTGTGGCCTGATTGGGCGTGAACAAGGTTAAGCCAATTAGCGCGACGGCGGATGCCGTCGCCAAACTGGCGAAGCCCTTTGATGCATAGAACATGTCGCTGTGCTCCCTGTGTGACCTGTCGGTACCGGGGAACAGAATTGAGTCGCGCTTTCTTTGACCGCACGGCCCACAATATTACGAATGCTTCTTAACGGTGGACCCTGCCGCCACCCATGCCGAACGCAGCCGGCAAACGAAAACAAGGCATTATTTGCTTTTTTTCGCGCACAGAACGCTGCTCCTCGTCAACATGACGCGGGCAGGCGCAAGGCGAAGTCAACGACATTAGGGTAACAAGCCGGTGGCAAGAGCGGCCTTTAGCCGTCGAAATAGGGGCGGCCTTCCTCACGGAACCACATGCGCAATAAGTGGCGCTTCTCCTCCAACCGTTCGCCGTCTTTGAAATCGGTGCGGAAGTGCAGGCCTTGGTGGTTGTCGATGATCTGGATCTGCCCGCGTTCCATGACATAGCGCACGGACAGCTGGCGCGAGGGTACGATCGACTGCACGCATTCCAGGGCATCAAGCGTGACGTTATCGATCTGCACCTCGGCCGTCTGATAGCCTTTGGTGATCTTGTTATGGGAAAAGCGACCAAGCAGCCGATCGCCGGCCATGTCGAAACAGGGCGCCCAAATCACTTTAGCGTCGCCGTCGCGCTGCAATCCCCGGCGGTCGTGAAAGAAGGGCTGGAACAATCGGTCGAGCTGGGCCGGTGCTTCCTTGGCCAAGGCATTGTAGAGAGTACAGACGGTCACATACTCGCTATCTCCGCCTTCCTTCGAGGGGTAGAGGCAAAGTAGGCTGGTGTAATTCGGTAGATTGCGATTGCCGCTGTTGTCGTTGTGGTAGGTCAGCCGCTTGTCGGTCAACGCTGCGTCGATGCCGCGCTCGGCATCATTGGGATCGTTCTTGACCGACCGCATGATGGTGCCGTTCATGGTCTGGGCAACCGGGCGGGAATACATCTTGGCCAACAGCCAATAGACCCAACTGGTCTCAGTCTCCGACCAATCGTCGAGCGGCAGGCGGTCGACCACGGCAAAGCCCGGTCCATCATCCACCGTCCGCCGCGCCTCGGCCATCGTCGCACGGCTCGCCGTCAGCGCGAAGTGCTCCGGCTCCAACAGGTACAACGGCAGGCTTTCGCGCCGCAATTGACGGACGGCACCATCCAATTCCTTCTTCGCCGCATCGCCCAGTTGAACCGTCCAATCAGCAGGCGACAGGCTGGCCCGCGTCCATGTCCGGGCGTTGGCGAACGAACCCCTCGGGCGATCCCCTTTGCTCAGGTGGGTCAGATCGAGAACCGGATGGCTGCTCAGCATGTCAGGCACTCCTCTTCGGCAAAAACAACGGCGGCCCGTTCTGCGGGCCGCCGCGACAGTGGCACCTTGAACCGCCTTACTTGAACTTAACGTCTTCGATGCGCAGTTCGGCGTTGGTGGTGACGTTAGGCTTGAAGTCAACCTTGGGACCGACCCGGG
>CAMCUA010000268.1 GCA_945878455.1 Asaia bogorensis
CCCATCAGGCGGCCGATCTCTCGAACGCCTCTACCGTCCTCCCGGAGACGATAAAGCTCGTAACGCTCATCAAGGTCGAGCTGACCATAGTGAATTCCCATCGCAACTCCGAAGCATAACGGTGTTGCACTTGGAATGAGAATTTAGCCGCCTTGCTTGGCGCACTGGCACGGCGCTTCGGCTTCGCCTATCGACTGCCCGGCAGGGTAAGCGCGCCCCGGCGCCTGTCGATATCCGAGATCATGCCCGTCGATTCGCGCCGCCGCTTGCTGCTCGTCCGCCGCGATGGAGTGGAACATCTTATCCTGCTCGGTACCGGCACCAGTTCCGACTTGCTCGTCGAAAGCAATATCGCGGCTACCGACGGTGGCTTCGCCGTCGCTTTGGCAGCGGCTCGCCAATCTGGCGGCAGCTTGCCAGCGGACCGCCCCCCGTCATGACCCGCGCCGCGATGGCCAACCGCCGATGGTACTGGTACTGGCTCACCGCGCCGCTGCTATGCGTCTTATTGACGGTCGCGGTATCGACGGTGGCCAGCGCGCAAACCTTCACCTTCGATCTCGGCGCCGAGGGCGGCGAGGCGACGGGCCGCGCCATACAACTACTGGCTCTGCTCACGGTGCTCAGCCTGGCGCCGTCGATCTTGATCATGATGACATCGTTTACCCGCATCATCATCGTGCTGTCGTTCATGCGCCAGGCCATGGGCGTACCGCAAACGCCGCCGACTCAAGTTCTGGTCGGCCTGGCCCTGTTTCTGACCTTGTTCATCATGATGCCGACCTTTCAGGCCAGCTACGAACAGGGCGTGAAGCCGCTGATCGAAGGCCAGATCGACGAATTCGAGGCCTTCGACCGGGCGATGGTGCCGGTGCATGCCTTCATGATCAAGGAAGTGCGCCAGCAAGATTTGGAGCTGTTCGTCGACATCGCCGGCCTTACCGACCGGGAGTTCGTCGATCAGTCACCCTTGCGGGTGTTGATTCCCGCCTTCTTGATCAGCGAACTGCGCCGCTCCTTCGAGATGGGATTCCTGATCTTCATACCCTTTCTCATCATCGACATGGTGGTGTCCTCGGTATTGATGTCGATGGGCATGATGATGTTACCGCCCGTAATCATCGCACTGCCCTTCAAGATCATCTTTTTCGTGCTGGTCGATGGCTGGTACATGATCGTCGGCAGTTTGGTGCGCAGCTTCAACTAATCTCGTTTCCGCTACTTTCGAAGGTACTTGGCGACGCGCTTCGATGCTATGGTTCGGGCGCGGCGGTGTGCTGGGTGGGAGGAAAATCATGACGACGGCGGCACGACAGTCAGCGGAATCGAAAGCCTACAATACTATCGATGTGCGGCCGCTGACGCTGCGCATCGGCGCCGAAATCCACGGCGTCGATCTTAAGCAGCCGCTACCGCCTGCGACATTGCGGGAAATCCGAGATGCCTTCGTTACCTGGAAGGTCGTTTTCTTTCGTGGCCAACACCTCGATCACGCCCAGCATGTCGACTTCGCCCGTCAATTCGGCGAACCGACCATCGGTCATCCCGTCTTCGGTCACGAGGACGCTTTTCCCGAGGTCTATTCGGTGGCCAAGCGCCGCACCGCCATCGCCCCGCGGGATGCCTTACCGACAACTCCCTGGAAGGGTTGGCACACGGATATCACGGCGGCGGTCAATCCGCCGATGGCCTCCATCCTGCGCGGCGTGACGATTCCACCCTACGGCGGCGATACCTGGTGGACCGATTTGACCGCCGCCTATCGTGGCCTATCCGCACCGATGCAACGTTTCGCCGACACCTTGCGCGGCCTTCACCGCTTCGCCCCAACGGTCGGCGACAACAACGAATACGATGCCATCGTCAAACGCCGCCTGATGGTTACCGATCACCCACTGGTCACCGTGCATGCCGAAAGCGGCGAGCGCGTGCTGTTCGTCAGCCCCAACTTCCTTAAATCCATCGTCGGATTCAGTCCGCGCGAGAGCCAGAAGCTGCTCGAATTGCTTTGGGAACATGCAATCCGTCCGGAATACACCGTGCGTTTCAAATGGGAGACTGGCGATATTGCCTTCTGGGACAACCGCTCTACCGCGCACCTGGCTCCCGTCGACATTTTCGAGTCCGACTACGACCGTCAGCTCTACCGTATCACGCTGTTGGGCAAACCGCTGATCGGCGTCGACGGCCTACCGTCGAAGGCCTTGGAAGGTACACCGATCCTCTCCTGTTCCGAGGAACTGGCGAAGTCCTGACGCGGTTCGTCGCTCAGCTCAGCAGGCGTTCGACGTAGGGTGGCAGCGTGAAACTGGCGACATGCATGGCCGGCGAATAGTAGCGTGTTTCGAAGCCGGCGGATTGGAACCGGCGGGCAAGCAGGCTTTCGTCCTGGCGGCGTAGCGCCGGATTGTCGCTGGCCCAGCCCATGGCCATGAAGCCGCCGACGTAGGTTGGAATCGCAGCAACGTAGAATCGCCAATCGGCGAAGACCCTGCCCAGGCGGCGTGCCGTGTTCGCCATTTCCTCGGGTTGCAACAGGGGAACGCCGTTCTGTGTCACCAGCACCCCGCCCGGCGTCAAACACCGGCGGCAATCGGCATAGAAGGACTCGCTGAACAGTACCTCGCCAGGACCGATGGGATCGGTTGAATCGACGATAACGACTTCGAAACGCTCCGCCGTTTCGGCGACGAACTTGACCCCATCGGCAAAACGCAGGCAGGCGCGCGGATCGTCAAATGCCCCGGCGCTGAGCGACGGCATATGTTGGCGGCAGACCGCCACCACACCCGGATCGAGTTCGATCATCGTCGCCTGTTCGATTGGATGGCGCAGCACTTCGCGTAAAATACCGCCGTCGCCGCCACCGATGATCAATACCCGTTTGGCCGCGCCATGGGCGATGATCGGCACGTGGCTCATCATCTCGTGATAGATGAACTCGTCGCGTTCGGTCACCTGCACGACACCATCGAGCATGAGCACGCGACCGAAACCGCGTGTTTCGAACACCATCAGGTCCTGATATGCGCTGGTCCGCTCGCAGACAACCCTCTCGGCCCGGAAACGCTGAGTGTAGCCCAGGTCTCGCGCACCGACGTAGAGCCGCTCGTCAACCCATGTCACGGCATGACGCCGCGACGCTGCTCGCTAAGTTGAATGTTACCGGGTTTGAAATGCTCGCGCAGCACGGCGGAGGCGAGGTAGGGATTGCAACCGCCGCACATGAAAATATCGATGGCAGCGTATTTCCGCTCAGGCCATGTATGGATGCTGATATGGGACTCGGCCAAAACGACTACTCCGGATACGCCGCCATTGGGCGAAAATCGGTGCATGTGGGCATGCAGCACAGTGGCAGATGCGGCGCGCGCGGCCCGGCACAACGCATCTTCGATGCCTTTCGGGTCGTCCAGGCTGCTGGCGCCCCACATTTCGATCAACAGATGGGTGCCGGCAAACCGGATGCCGTCGCGCTCGACAAAGTAGTCTTTGTCGTTGTCAATGACAGGATAAAGGTGAAAGCCCTGGACCTTATTCTCGGACAAAGCCGCAGCCTGAGGAGGCGGGAAATCCAATGCAATGTCGGCAAGGGCGCGTTTAACCATTCCTGTACCAACCCTCTGTCTGTGATTAAGAGAAAAGCCAAGGGGGGGCTAATAGAGGACAAAAGGCCGCCAATGCAAGAAAAAATAGCCCCCTGTCCCAGCTCCCGGGCCCCACAGCCAGTCAGTTGATACCGCTAAGGTTCTGCGCCTTGAGGCGCTCCTTGTACGCCGACATGAACCCCTGGAAGTTTTCAGCCAGCTTTACCTTGCCCGCAATCGTCCGGTAATCCGCCAATCCCTGGGTCTCGTCGCTGGCAATCAGCCGGAAGGCGCTGGATTCTCACGTCAAGTGCAACACCTGATGTTTTCAAGGAATGCCTCGGCGGGAGTTTTGTATCCGAGGCATTTTCTGGGCGTTGAGTTGACGGCCCATGTGATCTCGTCGATATCGCGGGCCGTGTAGTTTGTGATGTCA
>CAMCUA010000269.1 GCA_945878455.1 Asaia bogorensis
GGACAGGCAGAGGGGTGTGCCATGCGACGGTCCTGCTTAGTCCCGCCGACACTCAGGGCAGACAATCCCGTGGAACGGTAGTATGACGCTGCGGTCGGCCGGCTTTCTTAACCCCGACAGTGATAAACCAAGGGAGGATCCCCATGCCACGTCTGAACGGCGCCATCCGCGCGCTGGAAGAAGGCAAGCCCGCCTTCACCACCTTCGCTCCGGCGGAAATTAGTACGGCCCAGGCCATCGCCGCCGCCCCTTACGATGCGGTGGTCTTTGAGATGGAACACAACTACTTCGACGTCCGCACCCTGCGCGATTGCATGCAGTACATGTTGGACCGCGCCCAGATCGTCAAATCCGGCACGCTGGCCCCCGCCGTCACCCCGATGGTGCGCATCCCGCCGAATGGCGCCGAGATGAGCCAGTGGATCGCCAAGCAGGTGCTCGAAGTCGGCGTCTACGGCATCGTCTGGCCGCATGTCAGCACGGTGGCCGAAGCCCGCAACGCGGTCGCCTCCTGCCGCTATCCCCGGCCGAAAAGCGCCAATTACTACGAACCCGCCGGCCTGCGCGGCGACGGACCGCGCGTCGCCGCCAAGTACTGGGGCCTGAGTCAGCAGGAATATTATAAGAAGGCCGATGTCTGGCCGCTCAACCCGGAAGGCGAAATCCTCGTCGGCATCATGTGCGAGGATCTGGAAGGCGTGAAGAACCTGCCGGCCATGCTCAAGGAAGTGCCCGGCATCGGCTTCGTGCTAATCGGCGAAGGCGATCTGTCGCAAAGCATGGGCCTGCCGCGCCAGTACGATCACCCCGACGTCGCCGCCGCCATCGACGAAGCTTTGGCCATCTGCATGAAGCACAACGTTCCCTGCGGCCATCCGCACGTCGATTCCGGCAATGTCGAAGGGTTGTTGAAGAAGGGCTTCCGCTGGCTGATGCCGGCGCCGAGCCAGACCTTCCCGGCCCTGGAAAAAGGCCGTAAGGCCGCCGGCCGCTAAGCGGCCGTCATCTCATCCTGTCCCTGTCCCGCCTGGCGCGGGGCAGGGATAGGGGCTGCGGCAGGGGCGTAGCCGCCTGGCGTGCCGTTCAATCCGCCGCCGCTGCGATCAGCAGCGAGCGGAACCAGACTTGCGCCGCCTCGCTTGCCGTCCGCCGATGCCAGGCCATCGAGATGGTGGTCGGCATATCGATCGGCAGCGCCATGATCTCGACATCGGCCATGGTGGCGATTTGCCGGGCGATGCGGCGCGGTACGGTGGCGATCAAATCGGTGGCGGCCAGCGCCGCCGGCAGCGCCAGGTTGGTGGATAGGTACAGCGCGATGCGCCGTTTCATTCCCAGAGTTGCCAGGAAGTGATCGACGGAACCGCCCATGTTGCCTTGCGGCGTCACGAAGACATGGCCTAAATCGGCATAGGTCTCGACCGATAGGGAGCGTCCCGCCAGCGGGTGTCCGCGGCGGGCCAGGATCACCATGGGGTCCTGCATCAACGCCTGGGAGTGAAACCGCTCCGGAAACTTCAGCAGTCGCGCCACGGCGACATCGATGATCCCGCTGTCAAGCTGCTCGGTGGAATCGGCCCGCGATACGGATTTCAAGCGCAGCGTTGCATCCGGCGCCTGGCGGGAGAACGTATGGGCCAGGTGGCCGATAATCGTTGCTTCGGCGCCTTCGGCGATGCCGGCGGTGAAGGTCGCCGTGCTTTGCGCCGGATCGAAGCCGGCGCCCAGGTTCAAGGCCATTTCGATCCGTTCGATCGCCGCCGCGATCAGGGGCGCGATTTCTTGGGCGCGCGCCGTCGGCTCCATGCCGGAGGCGTGACGCACGAACAGCGGATCGCCAAACAGCAGCCGCAGACGGGCCAGCGCATGGCTCATCGCCGGCTGCGACAGGCGGATGCGGCTGGCGGCCCGCGTCACGGCGCGCTCGGTCATCAGCGCGTCGAAGGCCTTCAGCAGGTTGAGGTCGACGGTCCTAATATCCATGAAAAGAATGTATACTATGCAGGCAATCGATTTAACACATACAGATCGGCATCGTATAGTGAGGCAGCCAAAAACACGCGGTTATTGGCGTATGCGGCGGCCCGTTCCGGGAATGAAAAATACCGGCGGCTGTTGCGTCAATCAGGTTACACTGGGAGTCATCAACATGCATCGTGGACCAATGGGACTGACCGTCCTGACGGCGGCTTCCGCCGCCTTGCTGAGCTTGGCGCTGTTCGCGCCCGGCGCGGCGGTCGCGCAAAAGATCGTTACCATCGTTCTGCCCGAGGAACCGGACAGCCTCGATAACTGCAACAGCGCGCGTTCGGCCGTCGGCCGGGTGATTCGCCAGAATATCAACGAGACTCTGGTTCAACTCGATCCGAACGACAGCTCGCTCCGGCCGCGCCTCGCGCTGTCGTGGCAGCAGGTGGAGCCGACCGTCTGGCGTTTCAAACTGCGCCCAGGCGTCAAGTACAGCGACGGACGGCCGGTAACTCCGGAAGGAATCTCCAAGTCGATCGCCAAGGCCCTTGATCCAAGCCTCGACTGCAATGCTCGCACCAAGATGTTCGCCGGCTTCGCCATCAAGGGCGTACCGGTGGACGCCGAGACGCTCGACATCGTAACGCCGCGGCCTGACCCGATCTTGCCGGTGCGTATGACGACGATCACCATCGGCGACCCCGACGAGGCGATCAAGATCCTGCAGACCACCGTCGGCACCGGTCCCTACGTGCTCGACCGCTATGTGCAAAACTCGGAAATCACGCTGAAGCGCAATCCCAACTATTGGGGCAAGGCCCCCGAGGCGGACGGCGCCAAGTATGTCTGGCGCAAGGAGTCGGCGGTGGCCGCCGCCATGGTCAAGGTCGGCGAGGCCCATCTGGCGACCAATATCGGCAAGTCCGACGCCACCGACAAGGCTACCGACTTCGCTTATCCGAACTCGGAAACCAACTACCTGCGCGTTGAATCGCAAGTGGCGCCGTTCGACGACAAGCGGGTCCGCCTTGCCCTGCAATACGGCATCGATCGCAAGGCGCTGCACGGCACGATCATTGCGCCGGAAGCGCAGATGGCCACGCAGATGGTGATTCCGCGTATTGCCGGCCACAACCACGAGATCGACAAGAAGCAATTCCCCTACGATCCGGCCAAGGCCAAGGCGCTGCTTGCCGAAGCCAAGGCGGCTGGAACCAAGGTCGATACGCCGATCGACTTAATCTGCCGCATCAACCAGTGGGAAAACACCACCGAGACCTGCGAGGCTATCCATGCCATGTACAAGGCGGTCGGCTTCAACATGACCTTGAAGATGCTCGAAGTCAGCCTGTGGAACGATCTCAACGCCCATCCCAGCAAGGGGCCGAACAATGCCCCGGACAACACCAAGGTTACCAACCGCGCGCCGATGCTGCTCGGTCACATGCACGACAACAACGTCGGCGACCCGGTATTCTCGATGTATCCGAAGTACCATTCCAAGGCCCAGGTCTCGCCGCACAACAACCCGCAGCTCGATGAGCTGATCATCAAGGCGGAGCAGACCCCGGTCGGGCCCGAGCGGACCAAGCTTTGGGAAGAAACCATGCGCATCGTCTACGAAGACATGGCCGCCGACGTCTTTCTCTTCCATATGGTCGGATTCGCCCGCGTCAACCCAAAGATCAAGTACCAGCCGACGGCGGCGACCAACAGCGAAGTCCTGATCGAACAGATCGCGTTCAAGTAAGAACCTCGCTGCGGGTAGACTTTTTAGTGCGGCGGCCGGGAAACCGGCCGCCGCTTTATGTTTTACGGTTGCCGATGGGGGCGGAATCGAAAATTTATGATATCGATAATTCAGTTTTAAATATTTAGTAACTGCCCAGGTTTCCTTGTAATTTCAAGCCGCGCGTAGCGCCTTTTCGAGGTCGCCTGGGTCTTGGCGCAGGGCTTTGATGATGTTCCAGCCCTGCTTTCTGGCGGTTGAGAGGAAGCCGCGGATGGTGGCGAAGTCGGCGGCCCCTTC
>CAMCUA010000270.1 GCA_945878455.1 Asaia bogorensis
ACCAGACTAACCTGCTTTGCGGTCTCAAAAGCAGTCGGACACAAGTCGGAACCAGACGACTTTCGAGCTCAGGGAATTTAGCCGAAGTCGGGCGGTTCGATGCCGCAGGCCCGCAGTTGTTCGACCAGCATCGCTTTCAATCGTTCAAGCCCAGCTTGATCCGAGGACTCGCACCTGGCCACCAGGACCGGCTGGGTATTCGATGCACGCAATAGCCACCAGCCATCCTTGGTGGTGACCCGGACCCCATCGATATCATTGACCGCCAGTCCGGAAACCTGCTGGAGGCGAGACTTCACCTCTTCGACCGCTACGAATTTTCGTTCGTCCGGACAATCGAAACGCAGCTCCGGCGTATTGATCATGGTCGGCAGGGCCTGGCGTAGTTCTGCCAACGAACGACCCGAACGGCTGACGATCGAAAGCAACCGTACCGCAGCATAGATGGCGTCGTCGAAGCCGTACCATTTATGAGCGAAGAAAATATGCCCGCTCATTTCGCCCGCAAGCGGAGCACCAATTTCCGCCATCTTCGACTTGATCAACGAATGACCCGTGCGCCACATAATCGGCTTGCCACCCAGACGGGTAATCTCATCGAACAACACTTGGCTTGCTTTGACGTCAGCAATGATCGGCGCACCGGGTATCGCTTCGAGCACTTCCTTCGCCAGGATTGCAAGAATCTGGTCGCCCCAAAGTACGGCACCGGTACCATCGATAACACCGATGCGGTCGCCGTCGCCATCGAAGGCAACGCCAACGTCGCTACCTTCACGGCGCACGGCGGCCTTGAGCTGCTCAAGGTTCTTTTCTACAGTCGGATCCGGGTGATGGCTTGGAAATGTCCCGTCGATAAGCTCGTTGATAAGCGTGTGCCGACCGGGAAGTCTGGCCGTTAGTTTAACGATCGCCTCACCTGTGGCACCGTTACCCGGATCCCAAACGATGTTCAAAGGTTTCGGCGTGGAAAAGTCGCGCGCTAACCGTTCGACGTAAGGATCCATCACAGGCTTGTCTGTGACCTGCCCAGTTCCGGAAACAAAATCGCCACGCGCTGCCATCGCGCCCAACTCTTGAATTTGCGCGCCATAAAACGCCTGACCATCCAACATAAATTTAATGCCATTGTATTCAGGCGGGTTGTGCGAACCCGTAATCATGATACCAGCATCGAGATGCAGCTCCTTCGCCGCATAATACAGCATTGGAGTAGGGCCGCGGCCAACGCGAGTGACGCTGATGCCAGCCGATGTAAGCCCCCTGACCATGGCTGCTTCAAGTTCAGGCGAACTCAACCGGCCATCGTAGCCGACCGCTGCCGTCGTGCCCCCACGGCGGACAAGCAGTGTTCCCATCGCCCGTCCGATGGCATGCACCCCATCTACAGTCAGCGTCTGGCCGACAATTCCCCGAATATCGTACTCGCGCAGTATGCTGGGATCGAGGCGATATCCCATGCTCACGATGACGCCCCAGTAACAGCCTTTGCCTTTACGTCGACGACGCTCGGGTGTCGAAACGGTCGACCGATACAAGTGTAGGTGACTCCGGCCGCTGCCATATCAGCAGGTTCATAGATATTGCGCAGGTCGACAATCACTGGGGTGTTCATCAGCTCCTTAACACGACCTATATCCAGCGAACGGAATTGGTTCCATTCCGTGACGATGACCAGCACGTCCGCGCCTCCCATGGTCTCATAGGCGCTATCGCACCAAACGACCCCGCTCATCATCTTCTTGCCCTCTTCCATGGCCTCGGGGTCGTACGTACGAATTTTTGCTCCTGCCTTTTTCAGGTTCTCGACGATATCCAGGCTTGGGGCCTCGCGCATATCGTCCGTATTGGGCTTAAAGGCCAGTCCAAGTACGGCAATCGTCTTGCCCTTTACCGAACCGCCGGCAGCGGCAATGACCTTTTCGGCCATGTGCTTCTTGCGCGACTCGTTGACCTCAACCACCGACTCCACAATGCGCAACGGCGCACCGACTTCCTGCGCTGTACGGACCAAGGCCAAGGTGTCCTTGGGAAAACAGGAGCCGCCATACCCGGGGCCGGCATGCAGGAACTTTCGACCGATGCGGCCGTCCAACCCGATGCCTTTAGCCACGTCCTGAACATCGGCATCGACCTTCTCGCACACATTGGCAATCTCGTTGATGAACGTGATCTTCGTGGCAAGAAATGCATTGGCTGCATACTTGATCATCTCAGCCGTCTGCCGTGAAGTAAACAGTATGGGTGTCTCGATCAGGTAGAGCGGCCGGTACAACTGACGCATGACTTCGCGGGCGCGCTCGTCTTGGGTTCCGATAACTACCCGATCGGGGCGCATGAAGTCGTTGATGGCCGAACCTTCCCGTAAGAATTCGGGATTGGAGACAACGGCGAAGTCACCCGAGGGACGCTCTTGGCGGATGATGCGTTCGACGTCATCGCCGGTTCCCACCGGAACTGTCGATTTGGTCACCACCACGGTGAAGCCTTGCATAGCCCGAGCAATTTCGCGCGCTGCATCGAATACATAGGTGAGGTCGGCGTGACCGTCACCCCGCCGCGACGGCGTACCGACCGCGATGAACACAGCTTCGGACCCGGTTACGGCTTCCTTAAGATCGGTCGTGAACTGCAGGCGGCCCGCGCTGACGTTTTTTGCCACCATATCCTCGAGTCCGGGCTCGTAAATCGGAATCTCGCCACGCCGCAGCGCCTCGATCTTTCCCACATCCTTATCGACGCAGATCGCGTCGACACCGAACTCGGAGAAGCAAGTGCCGGAGACGAGGCCCACATAGCCGGTTCCGATGATTGCAATACGCATTCTACCGTCCTTCCAAAATCACAAGCGCCGCCACGCCCAAATTTGGGCACGTGACCGTTCGGATACTAAATAAGGTTTTTGATTGCCGCCCGGACATCTCCGATGTCTTCACGTGCCAAGCCATAGGCCACGTTGGCGGCCACAAAGCCGATTTTACTGCCGCAGTCGAAGCGCATACCCGAAAAGCGGAAGCCGTGAAACGGAATGTTAGCGATGGTTGCTGCCATTGCATCGGTCAGCTGTATTTCTCCACCAGCCCCCTTTTCATGACGATCCAGTTGATCGAACACTTCTGGCTGCAGGATATAACGACCGACAATTGACAATGTCGACGGCGCAACCGCCGGATCAGGCTTTTCAATCAAGCCCTTCGCCCGGGCCAACTTACCATCGTCGGAAACGACATCGAGAATGCCATATCGGTTGGTATGCTCACGCGGCACGTTTTCCACCGCGGCCATATTGCCACCCACCTGATTGTAGGCTTCAACCATTTCGGCTAGGCAACCCGGACGGCTGAGAATCAAGTCATCGGGCGACAGGACGGCAAAGGGCTCGTCGCCGACAAAGGGCTTGGCGCACCACACGGCATGTCCCAATCCCAAGGGTCGTTGCTGGCGGGTAAAGAATAACCGGCTTGGATCTGGCATGACCTCCTGGATGGAGATCAATTCGGCCTTCTTACCCCGCCTTTCGAGCACGCCTTCCAACTCGACAGAATGATCGAAGTGATCTTCGAGTGCGCTCTTGCCGCGGCTTGTCACGAACACAAACTGCTCGATACCGGCCTCTGCCGCCTCCTCCACCACATACTGGATCAACGGCTTGTCGACGACCGTCAACATTTCCTTAGGGACCGATTTGGTCGCGGGCAGGAAACGCGTTCCCAGTCCAGCGACGGGAAATACGGCCTTGCGTACGGGCCTTATCATGATTTTTCCTTGCAAACCTCTGGACGGAAAGGCGATTGGCGGCGGCGGGCGCAGTATTGATCGGCCCCCATTAGGTGGTCCGGGTTGAATGTTAGTGCATTGCTTCCTCCCTGGCCATTGCCGGCTGTAGGTGGAGCGAAGCGGAACCGGAAGGCGGCAATGGCGGCGTCGCGGTTTCCGGGGCCGGTGGCCGGTAACCGAGGC
>CAMCUA010000271.1 GCA_945878455.1 Asaia bogorensis
CTGTTGCATGGCCGCGGCGAATTCGATGTCGGGTAGGGGTAGGCCGATGACGGCGGCGCCCCGGCGCAGGCGTTCGAGATGGGCGGCCAGGCGCGCTGGCCGGCCATTGCGTACCAGCAGGGTCTCGTAAAGCCCGTCGCCCATCAGCAGGCCCCGGTCGTCGGCCTCGATGGCGGGCTCGTCGCTGTCTCGCAGGTGGCCGTTCAACCATAGCTTCACCGCAACTCTCCTGTCCGTTGCTCTCCCGTGAGGGCGCCGAGCAGGGGCCGCAGCTTCAAGATGGCCTCGTCGTATTCCGCCGCCGGGTCGGAATCGGCGACGATGCCGCCGCCGGCTTCGGCCAGCAAGGTAGCGCCGGAACGCACGATGGTACGAATGGCGATGCTGCTGTCCATGGCGCCGTCGTCGCCGATCCAGAAGACACTACCGAAGCAGGCGCCGCGCTGTCGCCCTTCCAACTCGGCGATGATTTCCATGGCGCGGATTTTCGGCGCCCCGGTGATCGAGCCGCCGGGGAAGCAGGCCCGCAACAGATCGACCGGGCCGATGCCGTCATTGAGACGTCCGGTGACGACCGACACCAGGTGATGCACGGAGGCGAAGGTCTCCAGCCCTTGCAGCGCCGGCACCTCGATGCTGCCGACGCGGCAGACCCGGCCCAAGTCGTTGCGCATCAGATCGACGATCATCAGGTTCTCGGCGCGGTCCTTGGCGCTGGCCACCAACTCGCGCGCCAGTGCCGCATCGACGCTGGGATCGGGGTCGCGCCGCCGGGTGCCCTTGATCGGCCGCGTTTCGACCCGGCCGTCGGTCGACAGGCTGAGGAAGCGTTCCGGTGACGCGCTGAGCACGGCGAGATCGGGGCCGCCGCGCAGGAAGGCCGCGAACGGCGCCGGGCTGATCGCGCGCAGCCGACGGTAGAGCATGGCGTCGTCCAGCCCTGGCGGCCGTTCGGCCAGCATCCGAAGCGTCAAGTTGGCCTGAAAGATGTCGCCGGCACGGATGTCGTCGATGACCCGGGCGATGGCGCCCTCGACGGCGGCGCGCGGCCGTTCCGCCCGCCATTGGCCGCGCACGGACCAGTCGATGGGCGTGGCTGCGTTGGCGGCGCGCAAACGGGCGAGCAGGGCTTCGGCCCGTGCCGCGGCGCGCCGGTTGCGCCCTTTGGCGGTCGCTTCGGGCAGGCCGGAACTGAGCAGCCAGCACTGCCGGCGGCGCAGGTCGAAGGCGAGGACGGTGTCGTAGAGACCGGCGACCATCTCCGGCACCGCGTGCGGATCGGCGGGCAGGCTGGGAAAGCGGTCGACATGGCGGGCTGCCTCGTAGGCGAGATAGCCGATGGCGCCGCCGCGAAAGGGCACGGGCCCCGCTTCGGGCGCCATGCAGTGTGGCGCCATCTCTGCCTTGAGCACGCTGAACGGGTCGCCCGCCACCGGCCGTCCATCGACGCGAACGCCATCCGGACCGGCGGTCAGGACGGCGTAGGGTTCGACGGCGAGATAGCTGTAGCGGCTGCGCGGGTCGGCGGCGGCGCTGTCGAGAAAGGCCAGTACCGGGTCGCCGGCAAAGACCTGCAAGACCTCAATGGGATCGCGATAGGGAACGGGGCAGGCAAGCACCACGGCGGTTCCGATCCCTGGCGTTCGGCCCGAAACTTGGATACCCAGCGGCGAAATTGGTCGGGCAGAGAGGATTCGAACCTCCGACCCCCTGCTCCCGAAGCAGGTGCGCTACCAGGCTGCGCCACTGCCCGACCGATGCGTCATGCTTTTCGACGCGACTATTCGCCTTGGCCGCCGTTGCAACCCGCCGTGTTGGCGAGGGCCAAACGTTACGCCGACCGGACGGGCGGACTTATATAGCCGCCGGGGTAGGACGGCAAGGCATGTGCGATGAGAGTGAGGTGCTGACTTTCTCCTTCTCCCCAGGTGGGGAGAAGGTCGGGATGAGGGGGGACTGGCCTATCCGAAGGGAAACGACCTTCGCTGCCGCGAGCATGGGGGGATTCAAGCCGGATAGGCCCGTTCCCCCTCACCCTCCCGCTGACGCGGGCCCCTCGCTCATCGCCTGCCGGCGCTTCGCCCCCAAAAGGGGCGAGGGAATTTTAGTAAGCGCGCTCGATGCAGAAATCGACCAGATCGACGAGCGCTGCCTTCTGCGGGCTTTCCGGAAAGATGCCGATGGCGTCGCGGGCGATGGCACCGTAGTGGCGGGCGCGTTCGACCGCGTCGGATAAGGCGCCGTGGCGCACCATCAGCTCGATGGCCTTCTGCAAATCGCCGTCTTTCTGTTCGAGATCTTCCAGGGTGCGCCGCCAGAAGGCGCGCTCCTCATCGTCGCCGCGGCGGAAGGAGAGGATGACGGGCAGCGTGATCTTGCCCTCGTTGAAATCGTCGCCGACGGTCTTGCCGAGCGCCGCCTGCTTGGCCGAATAGTCGAGCACGTCGTCGATCAACTGGAAGGCGATGCCGAGATTCATGCCGTAGTTGTCCAGCGCTTCCTGTTCGACGCGCGGCCGGTCGGCGACCACCGCGCCGATGCGGCAGGCGGCGGCGAACAACTGCGCCGTTTTCGCCTTGATGACGTCAAGATAGGCCGATTCGCTGGTTTCGGTGTCGTTGGTGGTGATCAATTGGGCGACCTCGCCCTCGGCGATCACCGCCGAAGTGCGCGACAGGATGCTCAGCACCTCGAGCGAGCCATCGGCCACCATCAGCTGAAAGGCACGGCTGAACAGGAAATCGCCGACCAGGACGCTGGCCTTATTGCCGAAGACGGCATTGGCGGAGGCCAGGCCCCGGCGCAATTCGCTCTTATCGACCACATCGTCGTGCAGCAGCGTCGCGGTATGGATGAATTCGACGCAGGCCGCCAAGGCCACGTGGCGCTGACCGCGATAACCGCACATACCGGCCGCGGCCAGGGTCAGCATCGGGCGCAACCGCTTACCACCGGCGGCGATCAGATGGCTGGCCAATTGCGGGATCAGGGCCACCGGACTGTCCATGTGGCGCACGATCAATTCATTGACGGCCTTCAGATCGCCCGCGACCAAGGCAGTCAACACATCGAGCGATGGCGGTCTTTCGCGTCCGCTATCCATATTGACGACGACGCCCACGATATCTCCTTCCGAGGAGCGCCTTGACGCTCCGGCCAACCGGGAGAAGCATAGGAAGCGCGCCGCCTTATGGTCAAGCGGTTAGCCCATGTGCCGGCTGGGGGATGCATGAAGGAACTGACCCGTACCAACAATCTGGTGATGATTTCGTGGCTGCAGGCGGCGCTGGAGGGCGAAGGCATTCAGACCTTCGTGCTCGATGGCCATACCAGCATGACGGAAGGCAGCATCTCGGCGATACCGCGCCGCATCATGGTGGCCGACGACCAATGGGAGCGCGCCCAGGCGATATTGGCGGAGGCGGAGCGCATCCGCGATGGCAAAGCCTGAAGATCACGGCGAGGGGCTGAGCGAAGACGCGCTGCTCGACGGGCGGGTCCGGCTGTTGCAGCCGGCGCGGGGCTATCGCGTCGCCATCGACGCGGTGCTGCTGGCCGCCGCCGTGCCGGTACAGCCGGGTGATCGCGTGCTCGACGCCGGAACCGGGGTCGGCTCGGCGGCATTGTGCCTGCTCGCCCGCCAACCGCAGGCGTGGGTGACCGGGTTTGAGATTCAAGTCGAGTTTGCCGACCTGGCACGGCGCAACGCGGTGCTCAACGGTGCGGAGGGGCGTTTCGATGTCGTCGACGGCGATATCGCGGCACCGCCCGCCGGGTTGGTCCCCGCATCCTTCGATCACGCGATGGCCAATCCGCCGTTCCGAGCGGACGGGGGCGGAACATCCCCGCCGGATGCGGGCAAGGCTGTCGCCACCGTCGAGGGCGCCGGCGGCCTGGCGACCTGGATGACTTTTGTCTTGGATATGACACGCCCGGGGGGGACCGT
>CAMCUA010000272.1 GCA_945878455.1 Asaia bogorensis
ATGAGAATTTAGCGACTTGCATAGATTACGGACTATCGGAAAGACGTGCGCCCGGGGCTCCCCGCGGAGCTTTTTTTGTACCCCGGTACTGCTGCGGTGGCGTTGGCGGCTGAATCGGCTGCGGTGTGTTAGTTGGGCGTTTCGGGTACGGGCGTCAGCAGCGGCCGGCCAGCGAAAAATGCCAGCAGATTTTCGATAGCAATATTGAACATGTCGCGACGGGTGTCCGGCGTGCCGTTGGCGTAATGCGGCGTCAGCACCACGTTGTCCAAACCCTCGAAGGGCTTCGGGTCCTGCGGTTCGTGGGCATAGACGTCGAGCCCGGCGCCCGCGATGGCGCCGTTATGCAACGCCGCCAGCAGCGCATCCTGGTCGACGCAGCTGCCACGGGCGATGTTGATGAAGATGCCGGTGGGGCCGAGCGCCTTGAAAACCTCGGCATTGGCGATGCCGACCGTGGTTGGACCGCCGATGCAGGCCATCAATAGAAAGTCGACGTCGCGCGCCATCTCGACGACGCTGGCGTAGTAGCGATAGGGCACATCGGTCTTGCGGTTCGGCCCCTGGTAGGAGATCTCCATATCGAAGCCCGAGGCCCGCCGGGCCACCGCGCGGCCGATGGAACCGAGACCGACGATGCCGAGCTTCTTGCCGCAAACCCGCGTCGTCGTCGGCGCCCGTCCCTTGACCATCCATTCGCCGGATCGCACGTAGCGCTCGGCCCAGGTCATGCGCCGCGCGGCGCCCAGCAGCAAAGCCATGGCGAGGTCCGGCACGTCCTTCTCCGACATACCCGTAGAATGGCAGAGGCGGATGTTGCGTCTGCGCAGGGCGGCCATGTCGAACTCGTCGTAGCCGGTCGACGTGCAGGCGATAACCTCCAGCTTGGGCAGGGCATCGAGCAGGGAGGTAACCCAGGCGCTGCCGTTGGTACAGATGGCGCGCACATGCTTGGCGGCCTCCGTCATCAGGGCTGCCTTGTCGGCGGCGTCGCGGTAGTTGTAGATCGTGAAATGCTCGTTCAACCGCTGCAACGCCGCCGGGTAGGGCGAGTTGATGAATAGGACGGGCGGCTTTTCGGCCATGGGGTTCCTCCGCGACGATGTTGTCGTTGGCGTGCGACCAGTGCTCGATGCCTTGATAACAGGCGTCCATGGCCTTGGGACGAAAAAAATCGAATCGAAGGCATCGATTGTGGTTCGCTCTGACAATCCAGATGGGCCGATCCGCTACATCATGAGCAACATCGTACACGACTGGAAGTCGAGGCTGGGCAACCCATAGCTGGATCCTACACCGGCCGTTCGGCGCCGGCGACGACGCGGTAGAGCACGCGGTTTTCCTTGAGGTCGTAGTCGGTATAGGCCTGGTGCATGGAGGCGCGGTCGTCCCAGATGAACAGGTCGCCCAGCCGCCATTTGTGGCGATAGATGAATTCGGGTTTCAGCGCTTGTTCCAGCAGTTCGGCGATCAGCTCGTGGCTGGCTTCGGGCGACATGCCGACGAAGTTCTCGACCTTGCCCTGATGCATATAGATCGCCTTGCCGCCGGTCTCCGGCACGGTGCGGATCAACGGGTGGACGACGGGCGCATCGGTGATGGCCTTGGTTTTCACCTCGTTGCGGAAGGATTTCTTTTTCGCGGCGCTGCCCTGGAAGACGTTGACCGTCTCCAGCCCCTCAATCTTCCGGCGCATCTCGGGCGCGAGTGCTGCATAGGCGGCGCGGGTGTTGATGACACCGGTATCGCCGCCGCCGCTTGCCGGCAGTTCGACGGCGTAAAGCGCGGTGAAGCTCGGCGGCACCGCGCGGTTGGTGTGATCGGTGTGCCAATAGGCGGAGTGGTAGACCCGCTCGCCTGACTTGGCGAGCAGCGCGTTGGTGACGACGCCGACGTAGCCGTCCTTGTCCAACCGCTCGGTGGCGAAGTTCTGCTGCACCGGCTCGGCGAAGGCGCGCACGGCGGTGACGAAGCTGTCGGGGTCGAGCTTTTGGCCGCGCACCACCAGGGCGACGTGTTCGACCAAGGCGGCGCGCAGGCGCTGGCGGGTTTCGGCGTCGACGGGCCGGCTGAGGTCGACCCCGGTCGCCTCGGCGCCGGCGTATGTGCCGAGCGGCGTGATGGTGAGCGTCATGACGGCGGCCTCCTGCTTGGTTGGTGACAGCCTACGCCGGGGGTGTGGCGGGCGGCAAGATGGCGGCGAGGCTTGGGCGGTTGCCCATCCTTCGAGCCGGCGCCGCGCGCCTCCTCAGGATGAGGCCCGTATTTTATAGACCTCCCCCTGAGGAGCCCCAGCGGGGCGTCTCGAAGGGTGGGCCGGCGCTGCGGACTTTCCGACTACGCTTGCAATGCCGCCAGCACGCGTTCCGGCGTGAACGGCATGTGGTGGAGGCGTTTGCCGGTCAGTGCGTAAAAGGCGTTGGCGACTGCCGCCGGGACAAAGGGATTGCCGATTTCGCCCAGGCCCGTCGGCGCCGTGTCGCGGTCGAGGAACTGGACGTGGATTTCCTCCGGCGCTTCCGACATGCGCAGGACTTCGTAGTCGTGGAAGTTGGATTGATCGACCACGCCGCCGGTCACCGTGGCGCGTTCCTTGAGGGCGCTGGAGATGCCGTAAACGACGCCGCTTTCGACATTGGCGCGGGCCATTTCGGGCTGCACGACGATGCCGCCGTCGACCGCCACCCAGACCTTGTGGACGCGGATGACGCCGCTGGTGCGGTCGAGCGAGATTTCAACCGCCCCGGCGCCGAGCGAGCCGGAGCGTTCCGACACGGCGACGCCGAGGGCTCGTCCGGCCGGGCGCTTAGCCTTCCAATCGGCCATCGCCTCGACCGCGGCGAAGACGTCGGCGGCTTTTTTGTTGAGGCCCAGGCGCTCGCGGCGGAAGGCCAGGGGGTCCATGCCGGCGGCCGCCGCCAATTTGTCGACCAGGCCTTCGATGGCGAACAGATTGAAGGGATGGGCCACCGCCCGCCAGTGCTTCAGCCGGATGGCATGCGACGTGCCGCGGGTTTCCAGCTTGCGGTTGGGTACGCCGTAATAGCGTTCGATGGCGGCGCCGGAATAGATCAGATTGCCGCCGTCGCCGACAACGCAATGGCGCCAGCCGACGACTTTGCCGGCACCGTCCAGTGCTGCTTCGACGCACTGCAGGTTCTGCGGCCGCAGCATGGCGTTGGTCAGGTCTTCTTCGCGGGTCCAGATCATCTTCACCGGCTTGCCGGTGGCCTTGGCGAGCTTCGCCGCCTCGATGGTGTAGTCGGGAATGGTGCGCCGGCCGAAGGCGCCGCCCATGTACTGCTGGTGGTGGTTTACTTTGGCTTCCGGCAGGCCCATGGTCTGGGCCACCTGACGCCGGGCGCTGTCGGGGGACTGGGTGCCTTCCCAGATGTCGAGCGTGCCGTCAGCATTGAAGCGAGCGACCGCGTTCAGCGGCTCCATTTGGGCGTGATAGGCGTAGTCGCTGCGGAAGGTCTGCTTGAAGACTTTGGCGGCGCCGGCGAAGGCGGCATCGACGTTGCCCAATTCGGCGATCGCCTGGGCCGGTGCGCCATGGTTGTGGTCGGCCATGGCGGCATAGGTTTCGTTGAGGGCCGTTTCCGAATCGTAAGCATCGGCGCCCTTGTCGGTCTTCCAGACGACGTCGAGGGCCTGGCGGGCGCCCAACACATGTTCGAAGGTATCGGCGACGACGGCCACGCCATTGTCGATGCGCAACACGTCGAGCACGCCCGGCTGGCGGCGCACGGCGGCGTCGTTCCAGCTTTCCGGCGTGCCGCCTTGGACCGGCGAATGCACGGTCGAGGCATAGACCATGCCCGGCACATGCACGTCGATAGAATAGCCGGCCGAGCCGTCGACCTTGGCCGGGATGTCGCGGCGTGGCACCGGCTTGCCGATCAGGCGGAAGTCGGCCTTCT
>CAMCUA010000273.1 GCA_945878455.1 Asaia bogorensis
AAGCCCCATAGCGGCGGTCGTTACGCCGCCGCGATGCGCTTGGCCCGTGCTACCTGCGCTTCGTGTCGGGCCATATAGACGGTGGCGGCGAAGATGACGAACATGCCGATCCAAGTCCCAGCGTCCGGTAATTCGCCGAAGAAGGTGAAGCCGAGCAGCGCCGCGAACACCACCTTGGCGAAATCATAGGGCAGAATGGCGCTGGCCTCGGCCGCCGCATAGGCTTTGGTCAGGCAGATGTGGCCCAAGGCCACCAGCACGCCCATGACGGCGAGCCAACCCACGTCCAGTGCCGTCGGCGGCACCCAGACGAAGATCGCCGGGATCGCCGACAATGGCGTCGTCAGCAGATACAGATACAGCACCACCGTTGCCGTCGATTCCGTGCGGGTCAGAACTTTGACCGTAATCCCACCCCAGGCGGTGAGCAGGGCGTTGGCCAAGGCGAATCCGGCCGCCGCCGACATCTCGGCCAGGCCGGGGCGCAGGATGATCAACATGCCGGCGAAGCCGACGACGACGGCCGCCCAACGCCGGGGGCCAACCTGTTCCTTAAGGAACAGCGCCGCGCCCGCCGTGGCGAACAGCGGTGAGCTGAAGGAGATGGCGGTGGCGGTGGCCAGATCCAGCCCCTCGACCGCGACAATCCACGATGTCATCGCCCCGATCATCAACAGCGCCCGCCCGAACAACAATCCCGGCCGCCAAGCCCGAAAGCTGACCCGTCCGACACGCAGCAGCAGCGGCAGGATGGTCAGCAGGCTGAAGACGTTGCGGATGGCGATGATCTGAAACGCCGGCAGCGTATCTGATACCTGGCGGATCATGGCGCTCATCACCATGAACAGCAGGCAGGCCAGCACCATCCACAACGCGCCTTGAAGGGGGCCGGAAACGGTCAGGGGCATGGCGGCGGTTGAACTCGTCGGGGGGTGGGTATCCTACTTACCGCCATCGGGCCGGCGAGGAAAGGACGATGCTCCGAGGAATGCTGCCCTAGGCCCATGCCATCAGCGCCGTCCCCCTCTCCCTGTCCCTCCCTCTCACGGGGCAAGGGCACCATGTCGCAGTGCCGCAGCGCGTTGCCTTGCAGACGGGAGGCTGTAACCGCGTTCCCTCCCCCCGCCGGCTTCACCGGCTTCAAATAACTGACGGCGGAGTCGCCGAGGGGGAGGGACAGGGGGAGGGGTAAGCCACCACCACGGCGCTTGCCTCCCGCCCACGCCGGTGTATCGTTCTGCTTCCGCAGGGAGACCCCGATCATGCCGCTCGCCGTCAAGCCGCTGCACCCCGTATTCGCCGCTGAGGTCACCGGTGTCGACCTCCGCCAACCGCTGTCCGACACCACCATTGGCGAGATCACGGCCGCCATGGATATCTACGCCGTCTGCGTCTTCCCCATCCAGCTGCTGACCGACGTGCAGCAGATCGCCTTCTCGTCGCGCTTCGGCAAGCTGGAAACAACGCGCCGCGCCAACCGCCCTGGCTTCAAGCCGCGGATCGACATCCGTATGTCCGACATTTCCAACCTGGATGAGAACAACCGGTTGCTGCCACGAGACGACTGGCGGTTGGCCGGCGACCTCGGCAACCGGCTGTGGCATACGGATTCATCGTTCAAACGCACGCCGGCCAAGTATTCCTTCCTGTCGGCCCGCGTCATCCCGGCGGAAGGCGGCGAAACCCAGTTCGCCGACCTGCGCGCCGCCTATGATGCCTTACCCGAAAAGAAGCAGCGCCAGATCGAAGGCCTGGTGGCGATGCACTCGCTGATGCATTCCCGCGCCAAGATCGGCTTCACCGATTACCTGCCCGAAGAGCGGGAGAAGGAAGCTCCGGTGCCGCAAGTGATCGTCCGCACCCATCCCGGTTCCGGCCGCAAGACGCTCTACCTCGCCTCCCACGCACGCGACATCCCGGGCATGGGCCTGCCCGAAGCCCTGCTGCTGCTCAATGACCTGATTGACCACGCGACGCAGGCGCCCTTCGTTTACACCCACCGCTGGCGCCAGGGCGACCTGGTCATCTGGGACAACCGCTGCACCATGCACCGGGCGCGCGAATACGACCTCAACGAGGTGCGCGACATGCATCGGACGGCGGTTGAGGATGTGGGGCCTACGGTGGAGCAGGCGAGGGTGGCGTGAGGTGGCTATTGCGGGACCAAAAATTCCCGTCACCTTTTCCTTGGGTTTGCGCCGAAACTAGAGCACAAAGGCCGCGAATTAATGCGGCCGGACGCCTGTGTTCGTGCCGGCCTTCAACAGCGAGAGGGAGCTACGGATGCGACTCGTGACGTTCGAAGCGAAGAAAGTGCAGCGCGTCGGCGCGCTGTTGGCCGCAGCGGAGAAGGGCGGCAAGGATCGCGTCGTCGATCTGGTCGCCGCCGGCAAATGGCTCAAGTCGAGCCGGCTGCAAGCGGCCAGCGACATGAACACTTTCCTCGCCGCCGGCAAGGGCGCACTGTCGGCCGCCGCCGCCGCGCTCAAAACCGTGGCCCGCGAACTGAAGGGCGCCAAGGCCATCCCAGCAGCGCTGCGCAACGTCGTCCACGATCGCGCCAAGGTGCGGCTCTGCGCGCCGGTACCGCGCCCGGGCAAGTTCATCTGCGTCGGCCTTAACTACCGCGATCACGCCCTCGAAGGCGGGCACGAAATTCCCAAAGTGCCGACGCTGTTCAACAAGTTCACCACCTCGGTCGTCGGCCCGGAAGACAACATCGTGCTGCCCAAGGTTGTTCAATTGCCGGACTACGAAGGCGAGTTTGCTTTCGTCATCGGCAAGAAGGGGCGCAACATCAGCAAGAAGGCGGCACTCGAACACGTCGCCGGCTATACCATCGTCAATGACGTCAGCGCGCGCGACTTCCAGAAGCGCACCTCGCAGTGGATGGCAGGCAAGGCCTTCGACGGCTTCGGCGTCATGGGTCCGGCCCTGGTCACCGCCGACGAGATCGAGAATCCGCATAACCTGAGCGTCAAGACCACGGTCAGCGGCAAGGTCATGCAGTCGTCGAACACCAATCAGTTGATCTTCGACGTCCGCGATTTGATCGCCGATATCTCGCAGATCTGCACGCTGGAGCCGGGCGATATCGTCGCCACCGGCACGCCAAGCGGCGTCGGCATCTATGCCAAGCCGCAACGTCTGTTGCGCGATGGCGACACGGTACGCATCGAAATCCAGGGCCTGGGTGCCCTGGAGAACAAAGTCGTCGCCGAGAAAGGCGCCGCGCGCAAGGCGCCGGCCAAGAAAAAAGCCAAGGCGAAAGCCAAAGCCGCCTGAGCGGCTGTTTCGCCGAACGGGAATAGCCAAGGGGCGGGCTGCGGGGTCCGCCCCGTTGCTTTGCGGCCTTGGCCGGAAGGCTTCAGTTATCCAGGAAGCGGCGAATTTCGTTGCCGCACGCGGGGGCGACGCGGCTCTGGCGATTCTGCGCCTCGATCCAGCCGCCATCCAGATCGGCGAAGCGGACGGCTTCCGGCATCTCCTCGGGGGTCCGCCCGGCGATCTCCAGAATCAGCTTGCGGCGCACGGCGCGGGCGAAGTCCTCGAAGCCCTGGGCGACGATGATGAAGGCCGAAGGGCCGCCGATGACGCAGTCGGTGTAATACAGATCCAGGTTGGCGGCCTGCGGGCTGCCGAAACTCGGCCGGTCGTTGACGATGGGCAGGCCGTTGATGGTGATCCCGGCGGCCACCGCCTCATCACGGGCCTCGGTGACGGAACGGCCCCAATTATTGGGCCCGTCGCCGGAGATGTCGATGACCCGGCGCTTGCCCTGGTGGCCGCTGCGGGCGAATTGGGGGAGCGCATAATCGATGGCTTGGCTGATCGAGGTGCGCGGCATCCGTTCCGGTGGCGTGCGTTCCAAAATGGTGCGGAAGGCAGCGGCGCTGGCTGCGTCGTGGATGACGCTC
>CAMCUA010000274.1 GCA_945878455.1 Asaia bogorensis
GCCCGCGATATCGACGAGATCACATGGGCCGTCAACTCAACGCCCAGAAAATGCCTCGGATACAAAACTCCCGCCGAGGCATTCCTTGAAAACATCAGGTGTTGCACTTGACGTGAGAATCCAGCGGGCTCAGGGGCCAAAATGGTCAATCCGGTGAATGTCGAGATTGGCTATTGGTATCTACGCCGTGCACCAAACGTTCAGTGCTGCGTTGTGCTGCCCAGGACTTGTGCAGAAGCGCCGGAAGACTGAACATCGACGCTCCATCAAACGCCCAAGGCCGTTTTCGCGTCCATGTAGGGCAGCTTTAGCGCGTTGGCGACGGCGGCGTTGGTCAGCTTGCCCGCATGGACATTGAGACCCTGACGCAGGAACGGATCCGCCATCATCGCCTTGTGAACGCCCTTATCGGCAAGTGCCAGTACATAGATCAGGGTGGCGTTGTTGAGGGCAAAGGTCGAGGTGCGCGGCACGGCGCCTGGCATGTTGGCCACGCAATAGTGAATGACCCCATCGACGGTATAGGTCGGCTCCCGATGGGTGGTCGGGCGGGAGGTCTCGAAGCAGCCGCCTTGATCGATGGCGACATCGACGACCACGGCCCCTGCCTGCATCCGGCGTATCATGTCGGCGCTGACGAGCTTGGGCGCTGCTGCTCCAGGGATCAGCACGGCACCGATGACCAGATCGGCCGAGGTGACGAGTTCATCGATGGCCTGCCGCGTGGCATAGGCGGTACGGAGGCTTGCGCCGAATTGCCGGTCAAGGTCGCGCAGCACGTCGACGGATCTATCGATGACGGTGACGTGGGCAGCCATACCTATGGCGATCTGGGCAGCGTTTCTGCCGACAACGCCACCGCCGATGATGACGACGTTGGCAGGGGCGACGCCCGGTACGCCGCCTAATAAAATTCCCAGGCCGCCCTGCTCTTTTTCCAGACAATGGGCGCCGGCTTGAACGGCCATGCGCCCGGCAACCTCGGACATCGGCGCCAGCAGAGGCAGGCCGCCGTGCGGCGAGGTCACCGTTTCATAGGCTATGCAGGTGGCGCCGCTGGCCAGCAGGTCGCGGGCTTGGTCAGGATCGGGTGCCAGGTGCAAGTAGGTAAATAATACTTGTCCGGGGCGCAGCATGGACCGTTCGCCGGGCTGCGGTTCCTTTACCTTGACGATCATTTCGGCGTCGGCGAATACCGCTTGGGCGGATGGAGCAATGCGCGCGCCAGCCTCGGTGAAGTCCTTGTCCGAAAAGCCGATTGGCGCCGCGGCGCCGGTTTCGATCAGTACTGCATGGCCATGGGCCGTCAGTTCACGAACGCTGGCAGGCAATAGGCCCACACGGTACTCGTGAACCTTTATCTCCTTGGTAACGCCGATCAGCATGAGGACCCTCGCTCGACAGGGATGGGATCGTCAGGGCAATGCATGGCAAGGATGCGCCCTTCCCGCAGGCTGCGTCGAGAGGCTACAGTCCGACCGACCGCTTATGGGGTGGGGGAGAATCGGCCATGCAGCACACTGCCAACACGCTAGAAAATCACTGGATGCCGTTTACCGCCAACCGCGACTTCAAGGCGGAGCCTCGATTGTTGGTCAAAGGCGAGGGCGTCTATTATTGGAATCATCAGGGTCAGCGCGTGCTCGATGGCACGGCCGGCCTGTTCTGTTCGGCGCTCGGCCATGGCCGCAAGGAGATTGTCGAGGCCGTTTACCGGCAGTTGCAGCAACTCGACTTCTGCCCATCGTTCAACACGGGCCACCCGGCATCCTTTGAACTGGCCGCGCGGGTGGCCGCGCTGACGCCCGATCCCCTCAATCGCATTTTTTTCGCCAATTCGGGATCGGAGGCAGTGGAGGCGGCGATCAAAATCGCTCTCGCCTATCACCGCGCGCGCGGTGACGGGCAGCGCCAGCGTTTCATTTCCCGTGAACGCGGCTACCACGGCGTCACCATCGGCGGCACATCGCTCGGCGGCATGGTGAAGAACCGCGAGACCTTCGGCAATCTGTTGCCAGGCGTCGTGCACATGCGCCACACCCAACTTCCGGAGCACAGCTTTGTAAAAGGTCAGCCAGAAACCGGCGTGGAGTTGGCCGACGACCTGCAACGCTTTGTCGAGCTGCTCGGCGCCGATACCATCGCCGCCTGCTTCGTCGAACCCATCGCCGGTTCGACGGGCATTCTGGTTCCGCCCAAGGGTTACCTGCAACGGCTGCGCCAGATCTGCGATCGCCACGGTATCCTATTGGTGTTCGACGAAGTGATCTGCGGTTTCGGACGGACGGGAAAGGCTTTCGCTGCCCAGACCTTCGGTGTCGTGCCCGACATGATCACCATGGCCAAGGCGCTGACCAACGCCGTGCAGCCGATGGGTGCGGTTGCCGTGCGTGACGATATCTATGAGACGGTCGTCGACCGGGCGCCTGCCGGCACTATCGAGCTGTTCCACGGTCATACCTATTCGGCGCATCCCGCCGCTTGCGCGGCCGGCCTGGCAACATTGGAAATTTACGCGCGAGAGAACATCTTCGAGAAGGCAGCGGCGATGTCGCCCTATTTTCTCGATGCCATCTTTTCGCTCCGCGACATTCCAGGGATCAAGAACATCCGCGGTTTCGGCATGCTGGCGGGCATTGAGTTCGAGCCCGGTGCTAAACCGGGTCAACGCGGTTACGAGCTGATGAAGGCGTTGTTTTGGTCCGGCCTGCACATCAAGTTCACCGGCGACGTCGGTTGCGTATCCCCGCCATTGATCATTGAACGATCGCAGATCGACGAAATGGTGGACATTTGCCGCAAGGTATTTTTGCGCCGACCGGTCTGACGTTGGCAGCGGGGTGAGGGCATGAAAGCACGAGTAAAATGGCTGGATGGCGTGGCTTTCGTCGGCGAGTCCGGCAGCGGGCATGCCGTCGTCATGGACGGAGCGCTGGAGGCCGGAGGCCGTGACATCGGTGTGCGTCCCATGGAGATGCTGTTGATCGGCCTTGGCGGCTGTACGGCGTTCGACGTCATGCATATCCTGCGTCGCAGTCGGGTGGCCGTCGACGATTGCGTCGTCGAGGTGGAAGCCGAACGGGCGGCAACGGACCCAAAGGTTTTTACCTCGATTCGCTTAAACTTTACGGTCAGCGGACCCGGATTGCCTTATGACAAGGTGGAACGCGCCGTGAATCTTTCCGCGGAAAAGTACTGCTCTGCTTCCATCATGCTGGCAAAGACAGCCGCCATCACCCATGCCATCAAGGTTATCGATACGGCGGGCAGCAAAATCGAATAAGGAATCTTCGCGTCTGCGAACGTCGTCACAGAGCTGCAACCGTTCCTATGTCATGCTTTTCATGTTCCGTTAGAGATTCCCCTCCGTAAGACCATGTACCCCTCATCCAGCCCCCAGCGGTGCCCTCTGCTGGGGGCTTTCTTTAGGTACATGCCCGGGTCATGCGCCACTTAGAGCAAGCGAGACGCGGCCAAAAGCGGAGTTTTCGATGTGCACCGAACACGGTGCCTGGGGCCAATGAACCGCAACCATCGATCCAGTCAGGACAATATCGCCACGCCGTAGGCCTTGGCCGCGCCCGGCCAAGCTATTGGCAAGCCAGACTAGGGGTTCGAGGGGATGGCCCATGACATCGACGCCTTGTCCGTGTCCCACTTCTTGGCCGTCGATGAAGGTAGCGGCAGCCAGGTTGACCAAGTCGGCGTCGCGCCAATTGGTATGTCGGTGACCCAGGACGACAGCAGCCTGGAAAAAGTCGTCGGCGATCATTGTCGGTGCCCCCACGGTCCTGAAGTCACCGTAGCGGTTGTCGACGACTTCGATGGCGGCCATGCAAGCGGCAATGCGGTCGGCCAACCGCGCCTGTATCCACGGAGTTG
>CAMCUA010000275.1 GCA_945878455.1 Asaia bogorensis
AGCAAAACCGTCGCCCGCTGTGCCGATTAAGGGCGGACGATTTTTGATCGTCGGCGGCGCCAGTTTGGTCGGTTCGGCCACGGCCGAGGCCATGCTCAAGGGCGGGGCGGCATCCGTCGTCGTGCTCGACAATTTCTCGCAAGGCACGCCGGAGGCGCTGCGCCATATTGAGGGCGATGCGCGCCTGCGGGTGGTGTCGGGGGATATCCTGCGCCTGCCGCAGATACTGGACGCCATGGATGACATCGACGGGGTGGTGCACCTGGCCGCGATGATGACCATCGCCTTCGACAGCGACCCCCGGCGCGGCATCGACGTCAACATCATCGGCGCCGCGAATGTCATCGAGGCCTGCCGCCTGAAGCAGATCCGCAAGCTGGTTTTCGCCTCGTCCAACGCCGTCTATGGCTACGGGCCGGGCGTTGTCGGCGATCTGGTCGAAGTGACGCCGTTCCATACGGCCGGTGCGCCGCCGGCGGCCATCCTTTACGGCGCCAGCAAGATCATCGGCGAACAGCTGTGCCGCGACGCCTTTCGCCGTCATGGCCTGAACTACGTCGTGCTGCGCTATTCGACGGTCTATGGCGAGCGCCAGCATTATCGGGCGGCCAACGCCGTGCTGATCATGGACGCCCACGACCGGGTGCGCGGCGGCCAACCGCCGCGCGTTGTCGGCGACGGCTCGGAGGCCAAGCATTTCGTCTATGTCGGCGACGTGGCGCGGGCCAATATCGCGGCGCTGGAAGCCACGGCCACCGACGTCGCGGTCAACCTGTCGGGTCCGGCGCCGACGACGACGGGCGACATCGCCCGATTGGTCATTGAATTGTGCGGAGCCAAGATGGCGCCGCTGCATGTGGAGCCGGAGGCCGGCAAGGTACGCCTAACCTCGGGCGGCGCCTGGCGCATCGACCATGCGCTGGCCGAAAAAACCATCGGCTGGCGGCCGGAAGTGGATATGCGCGAGGGCATCCGCCGGCTTATCGTGTGGCGCGATGGGCAGGGACGGTAGAACATGGGTAGGCCATCGTTGGCGATGTTGCTCCCCCTCTCCCTGTCCCTCCCCCTCATGGGGGGAGGGGACCTTATGGCAGCACCGCAACACCCTGTCATAGCGACGGGAAGCTGCGACAGCGTTCCCTCCCCCCGTAAGGGGGAGGGACAGGGACAGGGAGAGGGGTGATGTCGCCGCGGATGAGAGACATGGGCGGCGGCTCCGCATGTCGACCCAAGGACATCTTGCGCTAAAGTATGAGGCAACCAGCACCGAGCCGGTGCAGCAGGGAGACAGAACGTGGCCAACTCGGCAGATGTTTTCGACTTTGTCATCGTCGGCGGCGGTTCGGCCGGTTGCGTGCTGGCCAATCGGCTGAGCGCCGACCCGAAGCACCGGGTCTGTCTGGTCGAGGCCGGCGGACGCGACCGCAGCCCGCTGATCCATGTACCCCTGGGCATCCTCGCCCTGATCGATCACAAGGTGCTCAACTGGCGCTATCTGACCGCGCCGCAGGGCGAAGCCTCGAAGCGCCAGATCCGCATCCCGCGCGGCCGCACCCTGGGCGGTTCCAGCTCGATCAACGGCATGATCTATATGCGTGGTCATCCGCTGGATTACGACGAATGGGCGGAGCACGGCTGCACCGGCTGGTCGTACCGCGAGGTGCTGCCCTATTTCCGCCGTTCCGAGAACAATGAGAAGTTCGGCGACTCGACCTATCACGGCAGCGGCGGGCCACTCAACGTCACCGATCTGAAGAAGCGCAACGGCCTGGTCGATGTTTTTCTCGACGCGACCGATTCATTGCAGTTGCCGCGCCGCACTGACTTCAACGACGACGATCAGGAAGGCTTCGGCTTCCGCCAGGTCACCCACAAGAACGGCCGGCGCCATTCGGCGGCGGCGGCCTATCTGACCCCGGTGCGCGAGCGCCCCAACCTGACCGTCATCGTTAATGCCATCGCCGACAAGGTAGTGTTGGCGGGCGGTCGCGCCACGGGCGTCGAAATCCTGCAAGGCAACGACCGGCGCACCATCGCCGCCAGCCGCGAGGTTATCATCTCGTGCGGCGCCATCGTGTCGCCCGGCGTGCTAATGCGCTCGGGCATCGGCGACGGGGCCGAACTGTCGCGCCTGGGGATCGAGACCAAACACCACCTGCCGAATGTCGGGCGCAACCTGCAGGATCATGTTGCCGTCAGCATGGTCAGCAAGAGTCCCTCCGCCATGAGCTATGGCATCTCGCTGCGCGCCGCGCCGCGGCTGATCTGGAACGGCATCGATTACCTGCTGTTCCGCGGCGGCATGCTGGCCAGCAACGCGGTCGAGGTCGGCGGCTTCCTGCGCACCCAGCCGGGGCTGGCGCGACCCGATGTGCAGTACGGTTTCCTGCCCGGTCTGCGCAGCCCGACCGGGCGCAACATCAGTCTGGGCCACGGCTATTCCCTGAACACGGCGCTGATGCGGCCGTTGAGCCGGGGCTCGGTCATGCTCAAGGACGCCAATCCGCGCAGCAGCCCGGTCATCGATCCGCGCTTCTTCAGCGCGGCGGAAGACCTGGAAGTGCTGTTGCGCGGCGTCAAGGCTGGGCGGCGCATTCTCGAATCCCCGGCCTTCGACCGTGTGCGCGGCGAAGAGATGTTGCCGGGCAAGCATGTGCAGAGCAACGACGAGCTGCGCCAGTTCATCCGCGACAATTGCGGCACCGTCTATCACCCGGTAGCGACCTGTACCATGGGCAGCGGGCCGGACGCGGTGGTCGATACCCAGCTCAGGGTCAAGGGCATCGCGGGACTGCGCGTCGTCGACGCCTCGATCATGCCGCTGGTGATCGGCGGCAATACCAACGCGCCGACCATCATGATCGCCGAGAAAGCCGCCGATATGATCCTCGGCCGGCCGCCGCTGCCGATGGCCGACCTGCCGCAGGACAAGCCGCGGCGGGCGGCCAACGCCGCCTAACAGCAACCGCATCAACCGAGGGGGGACCGTTAAATGCGCTGGGCACGATTCGAAGCGAAGAGCAAACCGGGCAAGCCGGCTTACGGCATCGTCGAGGGCAAAAGCATCCGCAAGGTGCGCGGCACGCCCTTCGGCAAATGGACGAAGACCGACGAGAAGGTGCCGCTGCGCAGCGTCAAGCTGCTGGTGCCGGTGGTGCCGCCGACGTTCTACGCCTTTGGACTGAACTATCTGGAACACGTCAAGCACCACGCGCACAAGACCGGCACCACGCTCAACCTGCCGCCCAAGCCCGATGTCGGCTATCGTGCCAACAACGCGCTGATCGGCCACGGCGAGGCCATCGTCATCCCGAAGGACGCCACCGACCAGGTGCAGTACGAGGCGGAGCTGGTGGTGGTCATCGGCAAGACGGCCAAGCATCTGACCGAGAAAAACGCGCTCGACTGCGTGTTGGGCTACACCATCGGCAACGACGTCAGCGAGCGGGTCTGGCAGAAGGGCGACCGCACCCTGTGGCGGGCCAAGAACACGGATACCTTCAAGCCGATGGGGCCGTGGATCGAAACCGATGTCGACCTCGACAAGCTGGTGACCCGCGTGCGCATGAACGGTAAGGAGACGATCGTCTTCCCGACCAATTCCATGCTGTTCGGCGTGGTCACGGCGCTGGTGGCGATGAGCCGCTACCTGACCCTGCACCCCGGCGACATGGTGTGGATGGGCACCGAGGGCCAGTCGCCGAACATGAAGCATGGCGACGTCTGCGAGATCGAGATCGAGGGCATCGGGACGCTGACCAATCCGGTGGTCAGGGAGAAGTAGGGGGCTGCTTCAGCGGTATTCCGCGCGGCCTCCCCCTCTCCCTGTCCTGCTTATCGCCTGTCGGCGCTGCGCCCTCGCGGGGG
>CAMCUA010000276.1 GCA_945878455.1 Asaia bogorensis
GGTAGGTCAGCCGGCTTTGGGTCAATGCCGCATCAAGACCGCCTTCCTTTGGGCCGCCGCTGGTATCGTTGAGAATATCGCGGAAGATGGTTCCCTTCTGCGTCTGCGCCACCGGCCTGGACAGTAACTTACCCAATAACCAATAGACCGATTTGCCTTCGTCCAAGATCCATTCGTCCAAGGGCAGCCGGTCGATGACGGCGATGCCGGTACCGCTATCGACCACATGGCGCGCCCTGGCCATCATGTCCCGGCTCGCCGGCATGTCGAAATCAGCGGGATCGAGCATGAGGATTGGCAGATTCTGTCGACGTAATTGCGCCACAACGCCATGCAGTTCCTTGGCCACCGCCGAGGACACAGGGACGACCCAGTCGGCGGGCCGCAGGGTTTCGCGGGTCCAGGCACGGGCGTTACGGAACGGCTCCTTCCGCCGCAGGGCAGCGGTTCCCACGGTAAGGTCGAGGACGGGTTGCACCATCGTCATGCTTGAGTCTCCCTTCGAGGAATAAAGTCGCAGGTGTACCGCCCGGTCGTGTCAACCGTCGAAAAAAGGCCGGCCTTCGTTGCGGAACCACAGGCGGATGACGTGGCGCTTCTCCGACCGGCCCTCGCCATCCTTGAACGGTTCGCGATGGTGCAGACCTTCGTGGTTGTTGAAGAGCAAAATTTGACCGCGTTCGAGCAGATATTTGGCCGAAAGATCACGCTTTCGAATGACCGCCAGTACGCTTTCGAGGGCATCGCGGCTGAGATTGTCCAGCTCTTCGCCAGCCTTGCGATAGCCACCGGGAATCTTGTTCAACGAGAAGCGGCCGCGCAGGCGTCCATTCTCATAGCTCAATGCCGGCGCCCAGATGACATCGGCCTCGCCTGGGGCCTGGATGCCTTGGCGGTCGTGATAGAAGGGCTGGAATAGGCGTTCGAGTTGTTCCGGGGCTTCCTCGATCATGGCGTTATAGAGGGAATAGAGCGAGCAGTACTCGCTAAGGCCGCCTTCCTTCGCGGCGTACAGCGCCATCAGACCGGAATAGTTGGGCATATTGCGATTGCCACTATTGTCCTGATGGAAGGCTAGGCGTTCCTGGGTTAGTGCGGTATCGACACCGGGCGTGCCGGCCGGAATCCCCTCGTCACGGATGTCGCGGAAGATCTGACCGCCGGAGGTTTGCGCCACCGGATGGGACATAAGCCTACCCAGCAACCAAAAGCCGGCCTTGGCCTCGTCCTCCGTCCAACTGCCTTCGTCGAGTGGCAGCCGGTCAATGATGGTGAAGCCGTGGCGGTCTTCGAGCATGCCCTTCGCTTCAGCCATCATGGCGCGGCAGGCATCAAGTTTGAAGTCGGCTGGATCGATCATGTAGACGGGCAGGTTCTGCCGGCGCAGGCTGGCCATGGCTTCATTCAGTTCGCCCTTGGCGGCCTCGCCGACCGTCACCGTCCAGTCGGCAGGCTTGAGCGAGCTGCGCGTCCAGACCTTGGTATTAGAAAACGGTTTGGTCGGGCGCGATTCGACGGTGCCTGCTGTGAGGTCAAGGCGCGGTGTTGCCATGGGTCCTGGTCCTTCCTGTGTTCTAACGCTTCGAGGCGAGGCGATTGGGTCATAAAATGGCTGCACTTACGTGGACCCCGACGCGAATCCACTTTTTGCAGCTTAGGATCGCTAACTGTATCGAGTTAACTATACCGAAGGTTTATCGGGCCTAAAATGGCCTGGTTCCGACTGTCTGGGTACGATGCATCCGCCGTCTGGCGGTCGGGTCGAAGGCGTCACGCTTGTGCATGGCGCAGCGGTTGTCCCAGATTACCAGGTCACCCAGGCGCCACTTATGTCGATAGGCGAAGCGGTCCTGGTCCATGTGCGCCCAGAGGGCATCGAGCAGGGCATCGCTTTCCGCCAGTGGCATGCCGACAACGTAGGAATTGATCCGCCGGCCGAGGTAGAGCGACTTGCGCCCGGTCTCCGGATGGGTACGGACGAGCGGATGACGGGCGCCGGGGGCCGTGGTGATATCGAAGAATCCCTCGAACCCCGGTTTCGGCTTGCCATTGGTGCTGTGCGTCGCCGGATGCAGCAGGGTCTTACCCTCAACGGCGCGGCGCAGGTCAGCGGGAAGAGTGTCCAGCACTTCGTACATATTGTTGAAATAGGTATCGCCGCCACCGGTGGCCGGAATTTCGATGGCATGCAGGAAGCTGCCGGCAAACGGCGTTTCCGTGTAGCTGCTGTCCGTATGCCAGGCTGCCTCGCCATGGCCCAGGCTGCCTATGGGCATGCCGTCGGCCTTAATGTTAGAAACGATGACAATGGGAGAATCAGGGCGGATTTCAATGCCCTTCGGCGCGGCCTTGCCCAACTCTTTCTTAATCTTGGTTATACCGGGGTATTCCAGTTCGCCGAACAGGCTGGTGAAGGCGGTATGCTGCGCCTCGGTCATCGGCTGTTCGCGAATAATGAGGATCAGATGTTTGTGCCAGGCATCGATCAATTCCTTCACCGTCGTCGCATTGAACGGCTGGCGGATGTCCACCCCGCGAACTTCGGCGCCCAGCGCCGCTCCCGTCGACACGACTTCCATGGCAAAGCTCTCCCTGATTTCAGATGCCGCAATGCGGCCCCTAGTTGCCCGAGAAGGTAGCAAGAAAACGTAGGGAGCGGGAGGGCGAAAGCGCTTCCGGAACAGCGCAATAGTGGACTTGGCCACCGCTCGATTCCCAAAGTCCACGATGCTGCTCTGCTTAGCGCCGCCCGGGTAAATGCGATATACTTCGCCGATGATGCAGAATCTTGCGCTCGCAACGGCCCTGGTATGTGCCACGGTCGTCATCCATTTCATCGGCTTGCTGATCTTGCTGCGCATCCTGCGATACCGGGCGCACCACTTTTTCCGTCACGAGAGCACGCTTCTCCAAGGCGCCCTCATTCTGTTCGTTGTGCTCGGTATTGTCGCCATCCATACGGTCGAGATCTGGCTTTATGCCATCACCTACTTGGCGGTCGGTGCCCTCGACGATTTGGAATCAGCGCTATATTTTTCGACGGTAACATTCGCTTCGCTGGGCTATGGCGACATTACCCTGAGAAAGTCGTGGCGCCTGTTCGGATCGATCGAGGCGGCAAACGGATTGATTCTGTTCGCCTGGTCGACGGCTTTCCTCTTTTCCGTTAGCAGCCGGCTGCGGACCCTTGAGCACGATTGGCTCGAACGCAAGGAGTAGCTGGCGTGGCTATGGCTGCTATTTGCCGTAGCCGACCCGAATGCTAGTCTGCGGCTGGCGTGATTTTCCTCTTTAAGAAACTTGGAACAGGAGACTTTCACATGCTTTTGAAGAAACGTTCGCTGGCTGCCATCGCCGTGGCAGCGAGCCTTGCCGCCGCGCCATGGGCTTCCAGCGCGGCCGAATTCATCAATGTGCTGACCGGCGGCCAGTCCGGCGTTTACTATCCCTTGGGCGTCGCGGTCGAAAAGCTGATCGCCGGCAACCTCAAGGACGCACGGCCTTCGACCCAAGCCACTAAAGCTTCCGTCGAAAACCTGCAATTGATCGACGGCGGTAAGGGGGAGATTGCCTTCACGCTGGGCGATTCCCTGCAATTCGCCTGGGAAGGTAACGAGGAAGCCGGCTTTCCAAAGCCATTGAAGAACCTGCGCGCCATCGCCGCCATCTACCCGAATTTCGTGCAGATCGTCGCTTCCAAGGACTCGGGAATCAAGTCGCTTGCCGATCTTAAGTTTGAACTTGCCCGGGTATGACGTCTCTCTTGGCTGGTTGATTATGCGACGTTTCTTTTTTCCTCGCCAAGCCCCTTTCTTTTATTTGCGCGAGCCTTCTCGAAGTTCATGGGGCTGAGA
>CAMCUA010000277.1 GCA_945878455.1 Asaia bogorensis
GGCGCCGCCGATGGTGCCGTCTTGCAAAGCCGCCAGCAACGCCGGTTCGTCGACGCAACTGCCGCGCGCCACATTGACGAGAATGCCGTCGGGGCCGAGTGCCTTCAAGACTTCGGCATTGACGATGCCCGCCGTCGTCGGACCGCCGATACAGGCAAGCAGCAGGAAATCGACATCGCGCGCCATGTCCAACAGGTTGGCATAGTAGCGATAGGGCACATCATCCTTGCGGCGCGGGCCGGTATACGAGATGTCCATGTCGAAACCGGAGGCTTTTTTCGCCACCTTGCGGCCAATGGCGCCGAGACCGACGATGCCGAGCTTCTTGCCCGTGACCCGGCGGGTCATCGGCGCGCGACCCTTGGCCAGCCAGTCGCCGGAGCGCACGTAGCGGTCGGCCCAGGGAATGCGCCGCGCCGCCCCCAGCATCAAGGCCATGCCGAGGTCGGATACATCGGTCGAGGTCAGGCCCGTCGAATGGCTCATACGGATGCCGCGCCGCTTGATCGCCGCGATATCGAATTCGTCGTAACCGGTTGAGGTGCAGGCGATCATTGCCAGCTTGGGCAACGCATCGAGCATCGCCGGAATCCAGGCGCTGCCGTTGGTGAAGACGGCGCGGGCATGGGGCGCCGCCGCCGCCACCAGGGCCTTTTTGTCGGTGGCATCGCGATAGTTGTAGACGGTGAAATGCTCGATCAGATCGTCAAGGACCGGCGGATAGGTCGAATTGATGAACAGTATCGGTGGTTTGTCGGTCACGCATCTTCTCCCGGTGGTGCGGCGGCGTTGCCGTTGGAAACAATGGCGGCGGAATCGGACGCCAAAGCTACCCCAGCCGCGCCCGCATGGCGACCCGCTCGCCGTTCCGGCTAGCGCACTGGGATTGCGCATGGCACACGCGGAACGCTGGCCTTCTGGCGAGCACCGTGGCGTCAACCTCCGCCGCGCCAGATCGGGCACGGACACTGATGGGATTTCAGGGTAGGGACGAAACGCAGGCCCGGTTGCGGGCCGCGGGAGTCCCATGAGGTTCGGGGAGGCCGGTAAATCGGCCTCCCCGATTATCGCTTAGGCGTCCATCATCTCCGCCGGCCGGCCGGGACGGCGTTCGGTGACCCGTTCGAAGGGCGTGAAGCGAACGTCACGCTGCTTCTCGAAGATCGATTCGCCGGCACCGAGCTTGCGCGGCAGCGGCAGGCGCACCGGCACGTCGGTCAGGCGCGGCACGATGGTGGCCTTGCCGGCGATGATGCGCGCATCGTAGGCCGACATATCCGTCGGCATTTCGGCCAGCGGCCAGGCATCGGCCGCCATCGCCGTAATGAACAGCAGGCGACGGTAGCGGTTGGACAGGTTGGCAGCCGAGCCGTGCAGCATGCGCGCGTGATGCACCGTGATATCGCCGACCTTGCCGTACAACGGCACCGACCGTTTGATAAAGCCGTTGGCTTCGTCCGGATTGGCGACGGCGCCGACGAAGAAGCCTTCCTGGTGATGATCGAGAACGGGACCCTTGTGGCTGCCGGGGACGACCATCAACGGACCGTTTTCCTCGGTCACGTCGTCGAACATGATGGCCAAGACCAGCAGATCGTCGTTGGTATGCGGATAGAAGGCCCAGTCCTGGTGCCATTCCACCGGTTCGCCGCCGCCGCCGGGCTTGAGGTTCAGCTTCAATCCCTTGTGCCGGACATCGGGGCCGAGCAACTGGCGCAGCACGGCGAGGATGCCCGGATGCATGAAGATCGCCGCATAGGCGGGGTGCTGATCTTCTGGGCGCTTCAACCGGCGCAGGCGCGGGTCCTCGGGGGTGTGGCAATCCTCGACGTCGAACACCTTGTCGCTGGCGCGCACGGTGCGGGACTTTTCAATGAAATCGTCGGTAACCCGGCGCAGGGTATCGACTTCCGCGTCGGTCATGATGCCAGACGCTTTGACATAGCCCCGGTCCCGATAGTGTTGGACCTGTTCTGGAGTCAGCATGACCATCTTTCCTTTTCCAGAAAAACGCGATCCCCGTGGGGTGTTCGCGGACGCCGATATGCTAGCCGACCTAAGCCCTTACATCGCACCACTTAGGTCAGCAAAACCGCTTACCTGAGGGTATTCCTCGACGCGGCAAATAGCAACCGAGGCAGGGTCGACGGCTGCCCTCGCGATGCGCGGTTCGGTCTTGGGCCCGGCGGCGCTCAGGCACGCAGCGGCGTGGCTCCATCATGAGCCAGGGACCCTCCATCCTGGGGCAGGAATCCGGTGAATTTACGTTCGTGGATGAAACGGACAAAATCCGTGGGCGACAGCGGTTTGGCAATGAAATAGCCCTGCAATTCATCGCAGCCCAGCGCCTGAAGAACCTGCAGCGGTTCCATCGATTCGATACCCTCGGCGATCACCTTCAATTTGAGCGCCTTGCCCATCACGATGATGGCGCTGGAAAGGGCTAGATCGTCGGCATCGCCGGGCAAACCCTGCACGAACGACCGGTCGATCTTGAGATCGTCGAGGGGCAGATACTTCAACTGGCTGAGGCTGGAATAGCCCGTGCCGAAATCATCGAGTGCCAGCCTGATCCCGATCGCCTTCAGAGTGGACATGGTTACAATCGTTTTTTCCGCGTCGCGCACCAGTGCGCTTTCGGTGAATTCGATCTCGAGATATTCGGCAGCGAGGCCACTTTCGTGCAGGATGTTGGTCACCACTTCGGCGAAATTCTTCTGCTGGAACTGCACCGCCGAGACATTTACCGCCACGGCGTGTGCCGGCAGTCCTGCCGCCTGCCATGCCTTATTTTGCCGGCAGGCTTCGCGCAGCACCCATTCGCCGAGGGGAACGATCAGGCCGCGTTCCTCGGCGAGCGGGATGAATTGCGCCGGCTGCACCACACCACGGAATGGATGCTGCCAGCGCACCAGCGCCTCGGCGCCGGTGACGCAGCCCGTGCGAAGATCGACCCGCGGCTGGTAATGCAGCACGAATTGCTGTTCTTCCACGGCGCGGCGAAGGTCGTGTTCCAGCAACAAGGATTCCAGGACGCGCGCGTTCATATTGGCGGTATGGAACTGGTAATTGTTGCGCCCTAGGCTTTTGGCGTGGTCGAGCGCTGTATCGGCGCTTTTCAGCAGTTCAACGGCGTCGTCGCCGTCGTCGGGGAAAATCGCAATGCCGATTCCAGTGGTGATGGCGAGGCTGTGGCCACCGACCGTGAAGGGGTTGTTCAGAATGGCGGCGCGCACCTTCTCGGCAGCACTAACGACGCGTTCGACACCCCCTTCGCCGAGATTTTCCAAGAGCACGACGGCGAACTCATCGCCACCGATGCGCGCCGTGATATCGGCCTTGCGTAGGCAATTCTTCAGCCGCCTGGCCACGTCCTCCAATATGCGGTCGCCGACCACGTGCCCCAACGACTCGTTGATGCCTTTGAACCCATCCAGACCCAGGCTGAGGACGGCGCACTTTTCTCCGGACCGCTTGGCGGACTTGATCACGCTGTCGAGACGCTGCACAAAATTCGCCCGGTTGGGCAGACCGGTCAGCGGATCGTGCAGAGTTTGATGGCGCAGCACCGCTGCGTGCGCGGCGCGCACTTCCTCGCCCTGCCCGGCTATGATCGAGGCGGCGCGGCGTACGATGGCGAACAGGAACAGATAGAGGACGGTTAGGCTACCGAAGGCAACGGCCACGATCTTCCATTGGGTCAACTCCAGTTCCCCGACGTAGTCGGTGACATCCGTGTAGACCTCCATCACGCCCTCGACGGGAGCCTGTTGCTCCGAACGAATGGGAACATAGGACGAGATGAGATT
>CAMCUA010000278.1 GCA_945878455.1 Asaia bogorensis
AAGACCGCCCTGGCCACCAACATCGCCTATAATGCCGCCTATTCCTATGCCCGTAGCAAGGGCGAGGAAGGTGCGGTGGTTGGCTTCTTCTCACTGGAAATGTCGTCCGAACAGCTGGCGGCACGCATTCTTTCCGAGCAGACCGACATCTCCTCGGACCGCATGCGCAAGGGCGAATTGTCGAACGAAGAATTCGAGCGCCTGGTCGTCGCCAGCCAGATGCTGCACGAAATTCCGATCTTCATCGACGATACACCGGCCTTGACCATCGCCGCGTTGCGCACCCGCGCCCGCCGAGTAAAACGCCAGCATGGGCTTGGCCTGATCGTCATCGACTATTTACAGCTGTTGAGCGGCAGCAACAACAATCGCAACGACGGGCGGGTCCAGGAGGTTTCGGAGATTACCCGTGGCCTCAAGACTTTAGCGAAGGAACTTGAGGTTCCTGTTCTGGCTTTGTCGCAGTTGTCGCGCCAAGTCGAGGCGCGCGAAAACAAACGCCCGCAACTGGCCGACCTGCGCGAGTCAGGCTCCATTGAGCAGGACGCCGACGTGGTCGCCTTCATCTTCCGTGAGGAATACTATCTGGAGCGTGAGGAACCCATCCAACGCCCCGACGAAAAGGATGACCGCTATGTGGAGAAGCGGGAGCGCTGGACCCAACGTCTGCACGAAGTGCGCAACATCGCTGAAGTTATCATCGCCAAACAGCGACACGGACCGATCGGCACCGTCCGTCTGATGTTCCAGGGCGCCTATACCCGCTTCGGCAATTTGGACCGGGACCACGAACCCGGCCACTGAATTCCGGATTTCCGCGCGAGGCCAGACCCCGTCATGTCGACCAATCCCTTCGCCACCACCGTCCTGACCGTCGATCTCGACGCGGTGGTGGCCAATTGGCGACTGTTGCGCCAACGGGCCGGCACCGCCATTTGTGCCGCCGTGGTCAAGGCCGATGCCTATGGCCTGGGCGCCACGGCGGTCGCCCCGGCCTTGGCCGCCGCCGGCTGCCAGGTCTTTTACGTCGCTACCGTAGACGAAGGAGTGACCCTGCGTGCCGCCCTAGGTGACGGCTGGCCGGATGCCGAGATTCATGTGTTGGGCGGCCTGCCGGCCGATGCAGGGGCCGCCTATGTCGAACACCGGCTGATCGCGACGCTCAACAGCCTTTACGATGTCGACCGCTGGCTAGTTTTTCAGGCGACACAGAATACAGCGCTGCCAGCCAATCTGCACATCGATACCGGCATGTGCCGCTTGGGCTTGCCGCCCGACGAACTGGACCGGCTCATCGAGGATCGCCAGCGCCTGTCCCAGCTCGCGCTCCGCGGTCTGATCAGCCATCTCGCTTGCGCCGATATCCCGGGGCACCCGCTGAGCCGGATGCAGCTCGAACGCTTTCATGCTGCCCGGACCCATTTGCCGGGACCGACAGCGTCCTTGGCCAATTCGTCGGGTATCTTCCTGGGGTCGCCCTATTGCTTCGATTCGGTGCGGCCGGGCAGCGCGCTCTTTGGCATCAATCCGACCCCGGAAAGCCCCAATCCAATGGCGCAAGTCCTTCGTCTACAAGGGAAAATCCTGCAGGTTCGGAACGTTGACACCCCCCAGACCGTTGGTTATGGTGCGACCCACCGCTGCGCTGGGCCGGCCCGGCTGGCGACCGTCGGGGTGGGTTATGCCGACGGCTATCCGCGGTCTCTGAGCAACTCCGGCAGTGCCTATATCGGGGACGTTCGGGTACCGATAGTGGGGCGGGTATCCATGGATCTCATCACCCTCGACGTCACCGCGGCGGCCGAGTCCCTGGCCCGGCCCGGCATGACCGTCGACCTGATCGGTCCGCACAATCCTGTCGACTCAGTCGCTCAGACCGCCGGCACCATCGGTTATGAAATCCTGACCAGCCTCGGCAGCCGATACCGGCGCACATACCTAAGCCGACGGACGCCAGCGGAATGAACCCGCTGCGCGCCATCGGCCAAATTCTTCTGTCGTTCATGGAAACGACGGGCCAGTTGGCGTTGTTCACCGGCACGGCGCTGTCGCATTGCATCCGCCCGCCCTTCTATCCCCGCATCATGCTGCGCCAGATGATCGACGTCGGCTATTTCTCGTTGCCGGTTGTCGGCCTGACGGCGATCTTCACCGGCATGGTGCTGGCCTTGCAGAGTTATACCGGATTTTCCCGCTTTTCGGCCGAGGGTGCCATCGCCAACGTCGTCGTCCTGTCGGTGACGCGCGAATTGGGCCCGGTGCTGGCCGGCCTGATGGTGGCCGGACGCATCGGCGCCTCCATGGCCGCCGAAATCGGCACCATGCGCGTGACCGAACAGATCGACGCACTGACCACCTTATCGACCAACCCATTCAAGTATCTGGTCGCGCCGCGCCTGATTGCCGGTCTGGCCATGCTGCCGTTATTGGTGTTGGTCGCCGACATCATCGGCGTTTTCGGCGGCTATCTGGTCAGCGTCTACAAGCTCGGCTTCAATCCGGCGACCTATTTGCAGAACACTTACGACTTCCTGGAAGTGCGCGACGTGGTATCGGGCCTGGTCAAGGCCAGCGTCTTCGGCTTCCTGGTGACCCTGATGGGCTGTTATCACGGCTATCATTCGCGCGGCGGCGCCCAGGGTGTCGGTGCCGCGACGACCAATGCCGTGGTATCCGCTTCGATCCTGATCCTGTCGTTCGACTATATCCTGACCGAGATATTCTTCGCCAAATGAAGGACCCTATGACGGCGGAACGGGTCAGCGACGGCAAACCGAAAATCCGCCTGCGCGGCGTGCTTAAGGCGTTCGGCCCGAAAACCGTGCTCGACGGCGTCGACCTGGACATCGGCGCCGGCGAATCCGTGGTCATCATCGGCGGTTCGGGCACCGGCAAGTCGGTGACCTTGAAATGCATCCTGGGACTGCTGGTGGCCGACGGCGGCAGCATCGAGATCGACGGCGAAAACGTGCTGGCCATGGATACGGGCGAACGCGAACAGGTGAACAGCAAGATTGGCATGCTGTTCCAGAACGCCGCCCTGTTCGACAGTCTGCCGGTGTGGGAGAACGTCGCTTTCGGCGTGCTGTCGCGCCACCGGGCCAATCGCCGCCAGGCGCGCGATATCGCCATCGAGAAACTGGCCCACGTCGGCCTAGGACCGGCTGTCTGCGACCTTTATCCCGCCGAACTGTCGGGCGGCATGCAGAAACGCGTCGGCCTGGCCCGCGCCATCGCCACCGACCCGGAGATCATTTTCTTCGACGAACCGACGACCGGCCTCGACCCCATCATGTCGGGCATCATCAACAACCTGATCGTCCGGGTGACCCGCGAGGTCGGTGCCACGGCGCTCAGCATCACCCACGACATGACCAGCGCGCGGAAGATCGCCCATCGCATCGCCATGCTGTATGGCGGCAAGATCATGTGGTCGGGCACCACGGCAGAGATCGACCGGTCGGGAAATGCCTATGTCGATCAGTTCATCCATGGCCGTGTCGAGGGTCCGATCAAGTTGGCGGTGCGGGCATGAGCGGTGCGGGCATGGGCGAAACTATCGCATATGGCCGCGGACTCCCCCTTTCCAACGGGACGAAGTAGCCACATGGCCCGTGCCTCTGCCCAGTACGTCTGCCAGGAATGCGGTACCGTCGCAGCCAAGTGGGCTGGCCGCTGCGACGCCTGCGGCGGTTGGAACAGCATGGTCGAGGAAGCGGCGCCGCAATCCGTGCCGAAGGGACTGGGCAAGGCCAAAGGCCATCGCATTGCTTTCCAGGGCATGGACGGCG
>CAMCUA010000279.1 GCA_945878455.1 Asaia bogorensis
GCCCGTGCAGCCGGCGTGAGCTACGTTCTGCTGAAGCCCTTGGCGTATCGTTCCCTGCGTGATGTCATCCGCCGCGCCATGGCGGCGCGCCAGCCGTTCATTCAGGCCGCGGCCTATTGCGGACCGGACCGTCGCGGCGAGTGGACCCACGACCGCCGCCGCGAGGCGGATACGATGACATCTTTCGGCGTCCAGCTCAGCGCCGCCGAAATCAAAGTCCTGTTGGGTAATTGAACGCGGGTCAGGCGCCGGAACGCAGCGCCTTGGCCAAGCCTTCGAGCCAGACCAGCCGGGCCTGCAACTGGCCGATGTCGTGTTCCAGCCAGGCGCCAAGATAGCCGCTGTCGCCGGCGTGCGTCTGCTTCAAATCTTGCAGGCGGGCGATTTCCGCTTCGCAGACGTCCATCAGCATATCCGCCTGATGCCGCCGTTCGGCCGCATCGAGCAGGTGCAGGAAGCGGAACTTCAGGGAGATCACCAGCTTGTTCAACTCGCTGGCGCCGCTGCGCAGGTTGGCGGTCAGCAGGGTCCGCAGTTCCAGGCGGCCCTTGTCGGTGATCGCCAGTTCGGCGTCGTCTTCCATGCCCTGGCCGGATACTGGACGGACCAGCCCTTCGTACTTCAGCAGCTCGATGGCGGGCGCCATCAGGTCGAGCGACGTGCCCAGTACCCGGCCGATGAAATGCCGCACCGCCGTCGCCAGCGCGCTATAACGCAGCGGCGCCAGCGCCAGGGTGCCCAGCGCGCACAGACGGGTCGCTTCCTTCGGGGTCAGGGTGCTGTCGGCATACATCGCGTCAACCTCCAGCTTGAATCATAGCATGGCGAGACGGCCGCATCTAGGCTGCGGCGCGCAGCCCCAAGCGGTTCCACACGGCCTGCATGGCCTGCACCAAGGTGTCCATGTCGGTGTCCGTGTGCAGCGGCGTCGGCGTGAAGCGCAGGCGCTCGGTGCCGCGCGGCACGGTCGGATAATTGATCGGTTGGACATAGATATCGTGATCGTCGAGCAGCATGTCGCTCGCCTGTTTGCACAGGCGCGCATCGCCGACCAGCACCGGCACGATGTGGCTGACCGATGGCATCACCGGTAATCCGCCCGTCGCCATCTTGCGCTTCAACGTCGCCGCCCGTTCCTGGTGGCGTTCGCGCAGCTCGTTGTGTTGCTTGAGGAAGCGCACGCTGGCCGCCGCCCCGGCGGCGATGGCCGGCGGCAGGGCCGAGGAGAATATAAATCCGGTGCCGTAGGAGCGCACGAAATCGCACATATCGGCCGAACCGGCGATATAGCCGCCGACCACGCCGAAGGCCTTGGCCAGTGTTCCTTGGATCACCGTGATGCGTTCGGCCACGCCGTCGCGTTCAGCCACGCCGCCACCGCGCTTGCCGTACATGCCGACGGCATGCACTTCGTCGAGGAAGGTCATCGCCCCATGGCGCTCGGCAACATCGAGGATCTCGCCGATGGGGGCGATGTCGCCGTCCATCGAATAAACCGACTCGAAGGCGACCAGCTTGGCCCGGTTCGGCGCGATCTCGGCCAACAGGGAATCGAGGTGCACCGGATCGTTGTGGCGGAAGACTTTCTTGTCGGCGCGCGAGCTGCGCATGCCCTCGATCATCGAATTGTGGTTATGGGCGTCCGACAGGATAACGCAGTCGGGCAGGTGGGCGCCCAGCGTCGAGAGCGCGGTCAAATTGGCGACCCAGCCGGAACCGAGTAGCAACGCCGCCTCGCGGCCGTGCAGGTCGGCCAGTTCCTGTTCCAGCATGACGTGATAGTGGTTGGTGCCCGAGATATTGCGCGTGCCCCCGGCACCGGCGCCGCAGCGGTCGATGGCCTCATGCATCGCCGCTACCACGGCCGGGTGCTGACCCATGCCGAGATAGTCGTTGGAACACCATACGGTGATATCGCGTACGGCGCCGTCCTGATGGATGGCGGCGCGCGGAAAATCTCCCTTGCGCCGCTCCAGGTCGGCAAAAACGCGATAGCGTCCTTCGCTGCGGAGCGTGTCGATGCGGTCGGCAAAAAACTTCTGATAGTCCATCGTAGCGGCCCTTCCCGGCGGTCCGGAATCCTTGATCGTTCAGCTATTATGACTCAACCAGGCCGCCGTGTCGTCCAAAGCGCGGCCCAGACGGTCGATAATATGATCGATGTCCGATTCGGCGATAATCAACGGCGGGCAGACCGCGATGGTATCGCCGATGGCACGCAGAATCAGGCCGTGCGCCTCGGTTCTCTTGGCCAGATACTGGCCGACCATCTGCTTGGGATCGAAGGACTCCTTGGTTTTCTTGTTCTTTACCAGTTCGAGCCCGCCGATCAGGCCGATGCCGCGCGCCTCGCCGACCACTGGGTGTTCGCCCAGCTTGCGCAAACCCGCCTGCAGGCCTGGCGCCACCCGGCGGACCTGGCCGACGATATCGCGCTCGGCGTAGATTTTCAAGGTCTCCAGCGCCACCGCCGCCGCCACCGGATGGCCGCTGTAGGTATAGCCGTGGCCGAAGGTGCCGATCTTTTCGCTTTGCATGACCATGCCCTGGAACACCCGTTCGTTGATCAGCAGGGCTGAAATCGGCAGATAGGCCGATGACAGGTTCTTCGCCACTGAAATCATGTCCGGTACGAGGTTGTAGGTCTGGCAGCCGAACATGTTGCCCGTGCGTCCGAAGCCGCAGATGACCTCGTCGACGACGAACAGGATGTCGTACTTCTTCAAGATCGCCTGGACCTTTTCGAAATAGGTATCCGGCGGCAGGATGACGCCACCCGCGCCCATTACCGGTTCGGCGAAAAAGGCGCCGATGGTCTCCGGCCCCTCGCGCAGGATCAAGGCTTCCAGGTTGGCGGCCAACCGGCTGGCGAAATCCACCTCGCTCTCGCCGGCTTCGGCGAAGCGGTAGTACTGCGGGCAGTCGGTATGCAGGACCCGCGCAATCGGCAGGTCGAATTCGCGATGGTTGTTGGGCAGCCCCGTCAGGCTGGCCGAAGCGATGGTCACCCCGTGATAGGCCTTGATGCGCGAGACGATCTTCTTCTTCTCGGGCTTGCCCATGGCGTTCCAGAAGTACCAGACCAGCTTCATCGCCGTGTCGTTGGCTTCCGAACCGGAATTGGCGAAGAACACCTTCGACATCGGCACCGGTGCCATGCCGATCAAGCGCTCGGCGAGATCGATGCCCGTGTCGTGTGCTTTGCCGCCGAACTGATGGTAATAGGGCAGGCGGCGCATCGCCTTGGTAGCGGCCTCCACCAGCCGGTTCTCGTTATAGCCGAGCGCCGTGCACCACAGGCCGGCCATGCCCTCGATATACTGCTTGCCCTCTTCGTCGTAGACGTGGACGCCTTCGCCCCGGGTGATTACCAGCGGGCCGTTCTGCAGGTGCGTCTTGAGGTTGGTATAGGGGTGAATGGCAAAGGCGATATCCCGGCTGGCGGCGGAATTGCCCCGGGCTTCCGTGGTGATGTCGTTCATTGTCCAAGTTCCTGAAAAGAAAGCCAGGTTCAGGCCGCCAACGCTTCCGGCGACCCATTCGCGCGCGTGTGGCGATCCGGGTTCAGCGGCATTATACCGCACTGCAACAAAAAAGGCGAATCCAGCCCGACCAGGCTAAGGGGCCGGTCGTTCCTCGCCCCGCCAACGCTGTGGTCCTTGTCCGCATCCACCCTGCTGGAAAAGGGCCGGGCAAAAAAAGGGGCGCGCCGAAGCGCGCCCCACGTAACCGGATAACCTGACTTCTGGCTTACTTGATGCCTATCGTTGCCAGTTCCACTTCGGT
>CAMCUA010000280.1 GCA_945878455.1 Asaia bogorensis
ACAGAAACCCATGGCGCGGTCGGGGGTGGCGTGATGGCCGGGCGGGCGGACGGCGCAGAAGGCGTTCTTGGCATGCCCCGCCAGCACCGCGTCGGTGGCAGCGACGCAGGCACCGGCGGCGTGCAAGGCCGCTTCGCCGGAGGCCGGCGACAAGGCGGTATCGGCATCCAGATGACGATGGCCCTCAGCCGGCACGGCGGCCAGCAGGGCCGCCACATAGGCCGGCTCATGCACCCGTTCCAGCATCGCCACACTGGCGCGCGGCGCTTCCTGCCACTCCAGGCCGACGAAGGGCTCGGCCTCCAGCGCCGCGAGGGCGGCGCGCAGACGGTCGGGACGCTCCGGATGGTAAGTGCCAGGATCGTGGGCGATGCAGGCGGCGTGGGTGAACAGCCAGGTGCTCATCGATATCCTCGCCGCCTCAGCCGCCCTTGCGCAGCACGAAGGTGAAGATACCGTCATGCTCGACGCTGGTCAGCAGTTCATGTCCCGCCGTCTTGCAAAAGGACCGGAAATCGGCAGGCGCCGCGAAATCGGTGGCCAGCACCTCCAACTCGTCGCCCGCCGCCAGCGCGCGCAGCGCCTTGTTAGCACGCAGCACCGGCAGCGGGCAGGCCAAGCCTTTCAGGTCGAGCGTCGTGCGGGGCATGGGGGTTCGGCGGTTGAGGTGGGCGCGGCAGGCTTCTAATGTCGGGCGAAAAGCGGTTCGATGCAAGGTGGGAACAGGGAAGCTGCCACCACCCGGTCTTCGGCTCGCCCTCTCTTGCACGCCAACAGACCTTGGTTCACTATGGCTCGCAAGCGACGCAGATCGCGACATGGGGGGTTTCTGTCCGTGCTCCGCCTGTGGCGGGTCGTCCACCGTCGGGTGGGCGGAAAAATTGTGGCGCCGGTTCTGGCGCGGACAAGAAATCGGTGGATTCTATATGGATTTGGACGCCCTTAAGAACAATTCACGACGCGCGACGGCCCTGTTGAAGGCCATGAGCAACCAGCACCGTTTGGATGTCATCTGCCAATTGGCAGCAGGCGAAAAATGCGTCGGACAGCTTGGGTCGGTCATCGGCCTCAGCCAATCGACCCTATCGCAGCATTTGGCGCGGTTGCGCCGCGATCATCTGGTCAAGACGCGTCGCTCGGCGCAGACCATTTATTATTCCCTGGCCGGCGGCGAAGCCGGCGCCCTGATCCGGGCCTTGCACGATATCTACAGCGATGCCCCCCGTCCTGCGGGAGTCCCGGGCCGCGAGACAGAAACGGTCGCCATCGACCGACCGTAAGCATCGCCTACCGATGATTTTCCGCCAGCTATTCGACGCCGTTTCATCCACCTATACTTATTTATTGGCCAGTCGCCTGGGTGGAGAAGCCCTGATCATCGATCCAGTGCTCGAACGGGTCGACCATTACCTTCGGCTGGTGCGCGAACTCGACCTCAAGCTGGTCAAAGCGGTGGATACCCACCTGCATGCCGACCACGTTACCGGACTTGGCGCGTTGCGCGACCGCACCCACTGCATCACCGTCATGGGCGAAGCCAGCAGCGTCGACGTGGTATCAATGCGGGTTGGCGAAGGCGACAGCATCCGCATCGAAGGCATCGCGATGCAGGTCATCCATACCCCCGGCCATACGGACGATTCTTACAGCTTCCTGTTGCCCGACCGCGTCTTCACCGGCGACACCCTGTTGATCCGCAGCACCGGGCGCACCGATTTCCAGAACGGCGACGCCCTGGCCCAGTACGACTCGCTGTTCCACAAGCTGTTACGCCTGCCCGACGACACCTTGGTCTATCCCGCCCACGACTATAAGGGCGATACGGTCAGCACCATCGGCGAGGAACGCGCCCATAACCCTCGGCTGCAGGTCAGTTCCGCCGCCGAATACGCGGCGATCATGGACAACCTGCAACTGCCCAATCCGAAAATGATGGACGTCGCCGTGCCGGCCAACCGCAACATCGCCTTCGCCCCGGCCGACCCGGCGATCGCCGCCGATACGCTGAGTATCGAACTGGCAGTGGCGGAGCAGGACTCGGACCGGGCCACCTTCGTCGACCTGCGCGAGGACAGCGAACGCCGGGCCAAGGGCGTCATCCCCGGTTCGGTGCACGTGCCCTATACCCGGCTTGGCGAGGTCATCCAGCCCGGCGGTCTGCTGGCGGCTTTGGCAGCGGAGCGGCGGCTGATCCTATACTGTGCTTTCGGCGAGCGTTCAGCCCTGGCCCTGCAAGCCTGTCACAACGCCGGGATTGGCGGTGTGCGCCACCTGGGCGGCGGGATAGCCGCCTGGACCAAGGCGGGGCTGCCACTGGCCATGCCGCGGACGGCGTGAGACAAAAAGGAAGCGAGAACCACCAAGACACAAAGGGACTTCGAGACGGTCACCAGCCAGGGGTTCCAGGCTTCTTGGTGTCTTTGTGTCTTGGTGGTGATTTGCTTATCGGGACGCTACCGTCCGAAGCGTCAGATTACCCTTAATCCGCAGCGGCTCCCTCCCCCTCAGCCCTTTTCGCCGATGTGAAGGAGAAGGCACCAGGCTTTCTAGGCGACGGCGGGCGCGCGGTCGCGGTTGACGATCCAGCGCAATTCTTCGCGGATCATGCCGACATGATGCGAGGGTTCGGCATCGAGCACGGCACGGATGATGCCGAAGCGCACCGGACGCGGCAGCCGGTCAAAATTCTCCAACATCAGGAATTTAATGCTGGGCCGCACGCTTTCGGCCAGCAGCAGGCTGACCACCAGCTTGCGCCGAATGTCGTGACGCATGTTGCCGGCCTCGGTCAGCTCGAAGAATTCGTGCACGAAGGCGCGCGGCGCGATGGCACCGGCCAACAGCAGCTTCAGGTTCTCGCGCAGCGCCACCGTGTATTGCTGGCGGGTGCGCACCACGTACTGCGCCGCCTGACGCTGCACCATGGCGATGGTATCGGGATCGAAGGCACTGTCGACGATCAGGCGCAAGCACTTGCTGACCAGCGGATGGCGTGTCGCCTCGCCAACCAAACCGATGACCCCCGACATCAGACGGTCGCGACTGCCGAAGGGGCTCAAGCGGGTGGCGGCAGCCAGCGCCATCGGCGCTTCCGGATCGCGGGCCGCCATCATCGCCAGCGGCAAGGGGCCTTCGATACCATGCAGATCGATGGCGTTGTTGAGCAGCAGTTCGGGAACCAGGATGCGGGTGGATTCGCCCGGCATACAGATTGGCTGACGGAGCTTGTAGTTATCGCGAATCGACAAGGCGACATCGAGCCCCTCGCCCTTGAGGCCCAACGAGCGTTCCAAATCCAGGCCGCTGCTCGCCATTCCGCCGCCGCACTCCGCTTCGCTGCCAAGCCGGGCAACCGGCAATCCAGGATTGCTTCGTGCCAAGCAACTTCATACAAGAACACGGAACCGCTTAGAAGCAATATTTATGTATTGCGGAAAAAAAACCACAATATGTAGTAGCATGAGATGTCGCCGCGATGACAAAAACACGGCCATTTAGCCCCGTCGCGGCCCCAAGCGGTAGGTTCTGAGAGCTGTTCGACTGCCCTTGCGAGTACTTGCCGGGATGGGGCAATTTCATCCTATGAACACAAAATGCTGTGGCTAAGCGATTGACATACCGCAGGATGTGCCCGCTGGATTCTCACGTCAAGTGCAACACCTGATGTTTTCAAGGAATGCCTCGGCGGGAGTTTTGTATCCGAGGCATTTTCTGGGCGTTGAGTTGACGGCCCATGTGATCTCGTCGATATCGCGGGCCGTGTAGTTTGTGATGTCAGT
>CAMCUA010000281.1 GCA_945878455.1 Asaia bogorensis
ATGGGCAGCAAGGCGCGCTATCGGGTCAATACCAACAACGTCGCCATCATGGCCCAGGGCGGTCAGGTGGCGAACCAGCATCCGCTGGTGCGCAGCATTGACGACACCGGCGAGAAGGGCGTGTGGTTCAATCCGAACACGGTCGAAAACATCGTCGGCATGGATTCCGAAGAGTCGCAGAACTTCCTCTACGACCTGATGGACAAGCTCATCCGGCCGGAGTTCACCTATTCCCACCAATGGCGGTTGGGCGACCTGTTCATGTGGGACAACCGCTCGTCCATGCATAAGGTCAATTTTGACTACGACTGGAACCAGCACCGGCTGCACTATCACGCCACCACCCGCGGCGAACGGCCGCACTGACGAGCCGAACACCGGGAAACGTGGCCGCATTGCGGCCAGACGCCGATCATAGCGCCCAATAGCGGGAGGAGTTGAATCGTCCCGCTTGGCAACAGGGCTGACGACACCATGCAAATCCGCAAGCTGTCCCCGCACATCGGCGCCGAAGTGACCGGCATCGACCTGCGCCGCGTCGACGCGGCAACGGCACAACGGCTGAACCAGACGATCCTGGAGAACGTCTGCATGGTCATCCGTGACCAACAGTTCACGCCCGAGGAATTCGACCGCGCCGTGCGCATCTTCGGCGAGATCATGAATCAGGACAATCCGCAGTATTCCTTCCCCGGCCTGCCGGCAATCAAGCGCCATTCCAATTACAACGTCGATGGCAACGGCAACCGGGTCAAGGAAGGAATCGTCTGGCATACGGACGGCGCCTATCGCGAACGGCCGCCGAAATACACCATTCTCTATGCTGCCGAACTGCCTGACCGGGGCGGCAATACCAATGTCGTCAACATGCGCGCCGCCTATCGCTCCCTGCCCGAGGAAATGCGCCGCAGGCTCGACACCATGACGACGAATTTCGTGCGCCTGGGCAGCAGGGCGCGCCATCGCAGCGCCAATACGGCGGCCATCGTGGCGCGCGAGGGCCAGACCATCCGCCAGCACCCGCTGGTGCGCAATATCGAGGGGACCGGCGAACGCGGCATCTGGTTCCACCCGAACAATGTCGAGAACATCGTCGGCATGGACCCGGAGGAAACCCAGGAGTTCCTGCACAACCTGATGGACGAGGTCATCCGGCCGGAGTTCGTTTATTCCCACACTTGGAAGCTGGGCGACGTGTTCATGTGGGACAATCGGTCGTCCATGCACAAGGTCAGTTTTGACTACGATTTCAGCCAGCACCGGCTACACTATCACGCCACCATCCTGGGCGAACGGCCGCACTGAAGCGACGACGGATAGAGGAACATCGCCATGACAACCACCACGACAACGATGCAGATCCGCAAGATTTCGCCGCATATCGGCGCCGAGGTTACCGGCGTCGACCTGCGCCGGATCGATGCCGAAACGGCGCGGCAGCTCAATCAGGCGATCCTGGATCATACGTGCATGGTCATCCGCGATCAGAACTTCACGCCCGAGGAATTCGACCACGCCGTGCGCATCTTCGGCGAGCTGATGGACCAGGACCATCCGAAGTTCTCCTTCCCCGGCCTGCCCTACATCCAGCGCTATTCCAACCACAACGTCGACGCCGGCGGTGCCTATATCCGCAGCGCCAACCGCTGGCACAGCGACGGCTCCTATCGCGAGCGGCCGCCCAGCTACACCATCATGTATGCCGCCGAAATCCCCGATAAGGGCGGCAACACCGACGTCACCAACATGCGCGCCGCATTTCGTGCCCTGCCCGCCGACCTGCGCAAAAAGCTCGAGGGCATGAAGACCGTCAATGTGCGGGCCGGCAGCAAGACGAAAGTTCCGGTCAACCCCGACAACGTGCGCATCATGGCCCAGGGTGGCCAGGTGCCGAACATCCATCCGTTGGTGCGCACCATCGATGGCACGGGCGGCGAAAAGAGCCTGTGGTTCGACGCGGCCCGGGTCGAGAATATCGTCGGTATGGACCCGGAGGCGTCGCAGGATTTCCTGCTCGACCTGCTCGACAAAACGATCCGCCCGGAATTTACCTATTCGCACGCCTGGCGATTGAACGATATGTTCATGTGGGACAACCGCTCGACCTTTCACCGGGCCAATTACGATTACGACCAGACCCAGCACCGGCTGATGTACCACGCCACCTTTCTCGGCGAACGGCCGCACTGAAAAAGGGACGACAACATGACGACCACGGCGATGAACTCCGCTGCAACCTTGAATATCCGCAAGCTGACCCCGAACATCGGGGCCGAGGTCACTGGCGTCGACCTGCGCCATGTCGACGCGCCAACCGTGCGCCTGCTGCACCAGACGTTGCTCGACAACGTCGCCCTGGTCATCCGCGACCAACACCTGACCCCGGAGGAATTCAACGCGGCGGCCGGAATGTTCGGCGAGGTCATCGTGCAGGACCATCCGCGCTATTCCTTTCCCGGCTTGCCGGGCGTCAAGCGCTACTCGAACTTCAACACTAACGTCAAAGGCCAGCGCGACAAGACCGCCGGCCATTGGCACACGGACGGCGCCTTCCGCGAAGTGCCGCCGAAGTTCGTCCTGCTCTATGCCGTCGAGATCCCCGATACCGGCGGCGATACTGAAGTCGTCAACATGCGGGCCGGCTATCAATCCCTGCCCGAGGCCGAACGGCGCAAACTCGAACCCCTGAAGACAGCCAACGTGCGGGCGAGCAGCAGTGCCCGTTCCCACCTCAGCGCCGACAACCTCGCCATCATGGCCCAGGGCGATCAGGTGCCGAACATCCATCCCCTGGTGCGCAGCATCGAAGGCGTCGGCGAGAAAGGCCTGTATTTCGATCCGTCCCGGGTCGAATACATCCTCGGCATGGACCCGGAAGCCTCGCAGGACCTGCTCCACGACCTGCTCGGCAAGGTCATCCGGCCTGAATTCACCTATTCCCACAAGTGGCGCCTGGGTGACCTATTAATGTGGGACAACCGCGCCTCCCTGCACCGGGCCACGTATGAGTACGACTGGAACCAGCACCGGCTGATGTACCACGCCATGATCCAGGGCGAACGGCCGTACTGAGGGGTGGGGCCGGGGCTCCGCGTCGAGCTGGAATTGGAGCAGATGGAAAGTAGCGCGCCCTTGCTCCGCGGCAATTCCTCATCCTGAGGAGCCCACAGGGCGTCTCGAAGGATGGACAGCCACCGCAGCGCCGGCCCACCCTTCGAGACGGCCGCTAATGCGGCCTCCTCAGGGTGAGGTCGGGTTTGTATTGCGCGGAAGGAACCTGCTTACGCCCGGACCGGCGCCTTGGCCTCGACGCGGCCCAGGGCCGCGAGCGCGGTCGTCACGATGTCGGCGGCGGTCAGGCCGGCTTGGGCGTACATGACGTCGGGCTTGTGCTGGTCGAGGAAGGCATCAGCCATCACCATCGGGCGGATCTTCAGACCGTTTTCCAACAGGCCGCGATGCGCCAGCAGGTGCAGGACCTGGCTGGCGAAGCCGCCGATGGAGCCTTCTTCGATGGTGATCAGCACTTCGTGTTCGCGGGCTAGGCGGCAGATCATGTCGTCATCGACTGGCTTGGCGAAGCGGGCGTCGGCGACCGTGGTCGAGAGACCCATGGCGGCCAGTTCCTCAGCCGCCTTCAGCGAGTCCTGCAGGCGCGAGCCCAAGGACAGGATGGCCACCGTGGTGCCTTCGCGGACGATGCGGCCACGGCCGATCTCCAGCGGCTTGCCGCGTTCCGGCATATCGACGCCGACGCCTTC
>CAMCUA010000282.1 GCA_945878455.1 Asaia bogorensis
ATAGCCGAATCAATCTTGAATTTTCGTCGAATCGTGGCACCGTCGCGGCGTGGATGAAGGGCCGCGAGTCGGCCCGCGACAGACTCGAGACGACGGACCCAAGATGAGGAGATCGCCATGGCCAAAGGTCAGATGCGCAGCAGCAAGGAAACCAAGAAGCCGAAGAAGGAAAAGCCGAAGACCCTGGCAACCTCGAACCTGAAGACCAAGGGAGCGCCCGGCGCGCCCAGCGGCAAGAAATAAGCCGCCGCGCCGACAAGGCTTCGTACCGCCAGCCGGAACCACGCTTCGCGGCACCGGCCGGCGGACCGCCGGGGCCTGCGCCGGGGGTCGCTGGGGCCTGCGCGTGGGTAGCCGGGGCCTGCGCCTGGGTATTAAGGTGCCGCCGCGACAACGACACCCTTCACCGTCGCCCTGTTCCGCACTATCCTTATTCATAAGGGCTGCCGGCACGACGCCCGTCACCAGGAGGCTCGAAGGCTTATGTCCATGATCGTCAAACCCCACGACCCGCAGCGCCCCGACTTCGTCGGCGTCGCCAGCAACCTCGATCTGCGCCGGGCCGACGCCGCCTTGCGCGTCGATATCGAAGCGGCGATGGATCGCTATGCCGTGCTGGTCTTCCCCGATCAGCCGCTGACCAACGAAGAGCAGCTCGCCTTCAGCGAACCCTTCGGCTATCTGGAGCCGTCGCGCGGCACCATGCACCCGGACCACCAGCTGCGCTTCGACAACCGCCTGTCGGACATTTCCAACCTCAGGTACGGCGAGGCCAAGGCGCAGGCCACCGACCGGCGCTGGATGTCGTCGATGGCCAACCGGCTGTGGCATTCCGACAGCACCTACAAGCCGACGCCGGCCAAATATTCCATGTTGTCGGCGCGCATCGTGCCGTCCTGGGGCGGCGAGACCGAATTCGCCGACCTGCGCGCGGCTTACGATGCCCTGCCGGCGCGTCAGAAGGCGCGGATCGAGGATTTGGTGGCGCTGCATTCGCTCGCCTTCTCGCGCGCCAAGTTGGGCTTCGCCGATTTCGCGGCGAACGAGATCGAGATGAACAAGCCGGTGCCGCAGACCTTGGTGCGCGTCCATCCCGGCTCGAAGCGCAAGACGCTGTATCTCGCCTCCCATGCCGGCGAGATCGCCGGCATGACCGTGCCGGAAGGCCGCATGCTGCTGCTCGACCTGATGGAACACGCCACCCAGCGCGAGTTTGTCTATCGCCACAATTGGAAGGTCGGCGACTTCGTCATCTGGGACAACCGCTGCACCATGCATCGCGGCCGCGATTTCGACATGTCGGAAACCCGCGACATGCGCCGCACCACGGTCGGCGACGTGGCACCGACCATCGAACAGAAGAAGATGCAGGAAGCGGCGGCCTAGCCGGCGACCGCTTCAGCCGGCGGGAGGCGCGGCGGCGCCTGACCGCTTACATCGACCCCAGGCCGCCCCCTCATGCCGAAGACGGATATCATGACAGCTAAAACTCCCGATGCGCATTCCGGCGTGCTCGATATCAACGCGGTGTTTCGCAGTGGCGGGCGCGCAGTGGAATTTCTCGAGCAGATCAACAAGGCGAGCCTGGTCATGCTGTGCGAAACCGGCGTCGTGCCCGGCGAGTCTGGCCGGCGCATCGCGCAGGGCATCGTCACGGTTGCCGACGATGCCCGCGTGGAACTGGAGCGCACCGGCGTGCCGCGCCGCTCGGCCGACTATCTCGATTATGAACCGCGCCTGGTCGCCGTGGTGGGTCCGGATGCCTCGCGCCTGCATAGCGGACGCAGCCGCCAGGACCTCGCCTCGACTATCGCGCGCATGAATCTGCGCGACGGGCTGGTGCAGGAAGTCGACGGGCTGATCCTGGCGCGGGAGGCGGCGCTGGCGCTGGCCGCCCTGCACATCGACACCATCATCCCGGCCTATACCCACGGCGTGCAGGCGCAGCCGACCACGTTGGCGCATTATCTGCTCGCCCTGACCTCGGCGCTGACGCGCGAAACCCAGCGCTTGCGCGAAGCCTACGCGCGGGTCAACCGCAACCCGTTGGGCACGGGGGCGCTGGCGACGTCGAGCTTTCCGCTCGACCGCAAACGGCTCGAAGTGCTGCTCGGTTTCGAGGGTCAGATCGAAAACGCCTATGATGCCAACCACATCGGGACCGTGGACTGCGCCCTCGACGTGGCCGGCGCGCTGGCCATCGCCGCCATCCAGATCGGCCAGTTCGCCCAAGACCTGCACGGGCAATACGCCGATACGCAGCCGTGGTTCCTGCTCGGCGCGGGGGAACTCACCGGTGTTTCCAGCATCATGCCGCAGAAGCGCAACCCGGTGGCCATCGAACAGCTGCGCGCCCAGTCGAGCATCATGCTGGGCGACATGCACACGGTGTTCCTGATGTCGCACAACACCCGCATCGGCATGTTCGACTATCGCATGTACGACCCGGTGCCGTGTGGCCGGCCGCTGCAAGTGTTCAAGCTGTTACAGCAGGTGCTGGGCGGCATCGTCGTCGACAAGGAACGCGCGCTCGCCGAGGTGCGCGCCGATTACTCCACCACCACGGAAATCGCCGACGCGCTGATGCAGCGCGCCGACGTGCCGTTTCGCATTGGCCACGATTTCGCCTCGAAGATCACCGACTTCGGCCGTGGCAAGCGGCTGAAGCTGGGCGAAATTCCCTATGCCGAGGCCGAGCGCATCTACCGCGACCTGACGGGCCAGCCGCTGCCGCTTTCGGCAGAGGCCTTCCGCGAGGTCATCAGCCCCGAATACATGGTGTTCGGCCGCAAGGGCCTGGGCGGTCCGCAACCGGCCGAGGTCAACCGTATGCTGGCGCAGGAACGGATCGAGGTTACGGCGGATCGCGCCTGGCTGCGCGACCGGCAAACCCACGTGTCCACGGCGCTGGCCGGCCTGGAAAAGGCGTTTCGCGCACGGGCGGCGTAGGGGCTTTACTCCATGCCTCATCCTGCGGAAGCCGCGCCGCGGCTGTCTCGAAGGATGGGCCGGCGCCGCGCCGGCCGCCGACCCTTCGAGACGCGCTTGCGACGCGCCTCGGGGTGAGGATGATGCAATGCCTGACCTTCAAGGAAACCACGACCATGCCCCTTACCGTCACCCCGATCGAACCTGACCGGCTGCCGGCCTTCGCCGCCGAGATTTCCGGCATCGACCTGCGCCATGCCGGCGAGGCTGAGATAGGCGGGATCGTCGCGGCGCTCGACACCTATGCCGTCGTCGTCTTTCGCGATCAGCCGTTAACCGGCGCGGAGCACTTGGCCTTCAGTGCGAAACTGGGGCCGTTGGAGCCGACCCGCTATGCCAGCGATCCGCGCTATGCGCCGCGCCTCGATCTGCGCCTGGCCGACGTTTCCAACATCGGTGTCGATAGCCGGGTGATGGCCAAGGACAACCGGCGCTGGATGTCGCTGCTCGGCAACCGAATGTGGCACTCCGACGCCTCGTTCAAGGCGACGCCGGCCAAGTATTCCCTGCTGGCCGCTTACGTGTTGCCCGAGTGGGGCGGCGAGACCGAATTCGCCGATCAGCGCGCCGCTTACGACGCGCTCAGCCCTCGCCTGCAGGCCGAGATCGAGGACCTGGTGGCGGAGCACGACGTCTTCCATTCGCGCCGGGTGCTCGGTTTCGCTGATTTCCTGGAAGAAGAACAGCGCGCCCTGCCGCCAGTGCCGCAAGCGGTGGTCCGCATCCATCCCGGCTCGCGGCGCAAGAGCCTTTACCTCGGCTC
>CAMCUA010000283.1 GCA_945878455.1 Asaia bogorensis
CCGAACGCGCCCGTACAAATCCACACCGAACATCCCCCGCCTCCGGCAAATCAAACCGCCAGAGACTTAGACGTGGCCGGCTTTTAAACCGACACGGCAGGACAAGCCCCACCGTTAGTGTGGCCGAGTTTTGCACCGTGAATTACACCGGTGTCATGTCAGGTTCAACTACACAACTCGAGGACCTTGGCCGCCATCTTCCTCGCGTTGCCGAGGCCGGCGAAGGTCTACTGTTATCGATCTTCACCGTATACCATGCCTATTTTCACCTCATGCATTCTCGAGTTCAGCGGATCGGCGCAGCAATTGAAAAAGCCGAAGGAGGGGCCGATATAAACCTTCATTGATCCGCAGGCTGCTCCGGCCCCTTCATGTGAGCATCGAGTTCTGGGGACATAATACTTATTTCTGATGGATCGAATGCGAGTAAAGCCCCTGCCCCCTGCTACCGCTTCGCGTAATACCTCGCCCCCGCCACCCCGTCGAAGTCGGCATCCTGCGTCCACAGCGTCGCGCGGTGCCGTCGCACTGTCGCCAGCATCACGCTGTCGGCCATCGCCATGCCGTGCAGAATCGATAGCCGCGCCGCTTCCAGCGCCGTAGCCCGGTCGAGATCGATGACCCTGCCTTGCTCCATCGTGGCGATGGCGCGCGGCGCTTCGTCCTCGTCGCGCTGCTGGCTCACCCGCTTGAACACCTCGTAGAGCGACAGCGACGGCACCAGAAGTGATTGCGTGGCCTCGATGGGCTTGGCGAAGATCGCCGCATTCGGTCCGTCGGCGACGTATTCGCACCACGCCGATGAATCGAACACGTTCATACCCGGTCGGCCTCCCTCGGCACGTCCGTGTCGATGCCGCGCAACGCTCCCCGCGCCGCCTTGGCCGGGCGCACGGGCATCAGCGCGATCCGCCCGCGATACTCGATGGCATGCAGCTTCACGCCGGGCTCGATGCCGAGCGCCCGGCGGATTTTCGCCGGTATGACGATTCGATATTTCGAAGACACGGTGATCGTGGTCATACGGCTCTTCGATCAATCGGGACAACGTAATGCGGTTGTCCCAACCTATCGCGGCCCCAGGAGCGGCGCTATCGTCCCCGCGAACCCTTGGTGTCTTCGTGCCTTGGTGGTTTGCTCGCCCACACAGCCCGTTGCCTGGAAGCGACAGCTTGGTTACACCGGCTCCGTTTCCCACGGGTCATCTTGAAAATGTCCCGCTCAAGGTGCAAATTGCACCCTTGGCAACCAAGCAATCCAAAGCGTCCAAACCGAAGTTCACCAGGTCCGGGACGGAGATCGTCGGCCGCAGCGCCGTGACCGGCCATTATGTCCTGATGCCGGTCTCGAAAGAGGGAGCGATTTCGCTCGCCCGGGTTCGGGAGGCCGTGAAGTTCGTCAACAGCCAGAAAAAGAAGAAGTAGTTTGGCCGACGAGGCGTATCCCTCGGCGGATGTGTCCGGGGACATAATATTTTAATTCCGGTGACAGAATACCTATCTCTCCCAAGCGTCGGCCATTAGAATCACCACCAAGACACAAAGACACAAAGACACAAAGGAAGGCGGCAAGTCTCAGGCCTAATCGCCCCCGCAATCCCTTGGTGTCTCGCTGCCTTTGTGGTTTGTTCTCCCTTTCCCGCACTGTCCCCGCCAAGGCACACCCATGACCGAACCCGCCACCGCCGCCACTCCCGCCGCCCCCCTCTCGGGCCTCCTCGTCGTCTCGATGGATCAGGCCGTCGCCGCGCCCTTCGCCGCCTCGCGCCTGGCCGATGCGGGGGCCCGCGTCATCAAGGTCGAACGGCCGGGCGGCGATTTTGCCCGCGCCTACGACCGCGCGGTGAACGGCGACAGCGCCTATTTCGTCTGGCTCAACCGGGGCAAGGAATCGGTCGAACTCGATATCAAGAACCCGGCCGATCATGCCCTGCTGTTGCGCATGATCGCGCGCGCCGATGTCTTCATCGAGAATCTCGCGCCCGGTGCCGCCGCCCGCGCCGGCCTCGGCGCCGAGGCGCTCTGCGCCCGCCATCCGCGCCTGATCGCCTGTTCGATCAGCGGCTATGGCCAGGACGGTCCCTACGCCGACATGAAATCCTACGACATGCTGGTGCAGGCCGAATCCGGGCTGGCCAGCATCACCGGCGGGCCCGAGGCGCCGGCCCGCGTCGGCGTCTCCTGCTGCGATATCGGCGCCGGGATGTATGCCCATGCCGCCATCCTGCAAGCCCTGTTCGCCCGCGAACGCAACGGTCGCGGGGCGGCGATCCAGGTCTCCCTGTTCGACGCCATGGCCGATTGGATGACCGTGCCGCTGCTGTTTCATGATTACGCGGGCAAGGCGCCGGGCCGCGCCGGCCTGCGCCATCCCTCCATCGCGCCGTACGAGACCTACGAGTTGGCCGATGGCTCGCGCGTGGTCATCTCGATCCAGAACGAACGCGAATGGGCGCGCTTCGCCGCCGACATTTTGGGCCATGCCGAATGGGCGACGGCGGGGCCCTACAAGGACGGCATCTCGCGTGTCGCCAACCGCCCGGCGTTGGAGGCCGACATCGCCGCCGTCTTCGGAAAATGCGGGCGCGGCGACCTCGCGGAAAGGTTGAAAAAGGCCGGCATCGCCTTCGGTTTCGTCAACGAGGTTGCCGACCTCTCGACCCACCCAGCCCTGCGCCGCGTCACGGTCGAAGCGCCGCACGGCGTGGTCGCCATGCCGGCGCCGCCGGCCCGTACCTCATTGGATAATCTTGACTTCGGCCGGGTGCCGGCGGCCGGCGAACATAGCGAACGCATCCGTCGCGAGTTTTCTTGAGATAAAAAACAACCGCCGCGAGCAAGGCATCGGGCTCGCGGCGGTCATCGAAGGTCAGCGTCTTAAAAGTTGTAAGTTCCGCCCGGCGGCACGCCCAGCAGCTGGAACGCGCTCAGCACATGCGGCTCGACCACCGGCTCGGCCTTGCGCAGGCACGAGGCGTTGACGTCGGCGAACTTGGTTTGCCCCATCAGCGCCAGCGCTTCCTTCACTTCCTCTTCCAGCAGTTCGAGCGCCCGGACCAGCACCTTGGTGCCGCCGGCCGCCACCGCCAGGCCCTGCAGCCGGCCGAGGCCAACGCAGTCGGCACCGGAAGCGATGGCCTTGACGATATCGGTGCCGCGCATGAAGCCGCCGTCGACCCAGACCTTGGCCTTGCCGGCCACCGCCTGCACCACTTCGGGCACCACGCTCAAGCTGCCCAGCCCCTGGTCGAGCTGGCGGCCGCCGTGGTTCGACACATAGACGACCGCGACGCCGTGCTCGACGCAGATGGCCGCGTCTTCCGGCGTCGCGATGCCCTTGAGGATCAGCGGCACGTCGGGATGGCGCTCACGGAAGCGCCGGACATTGGCCCAAGTGAAGCCGCTCTGGTATTCGAGCCCGGTCGCCCGGCGCCGCCACGGCTTGGCGTAGCGGCTGGTGATATCGCGCTCGCGCCGGCTGTAGACCGCCGAATCGACGGTCACGCAGAAGCCGTGAAAGCCGTTGTCCAGCGCCCGCTTGACCACGTCGTCGACGAAGCCGTCGTCGCCGCGCACGTAAAGCTGGTACATGCGGAAATTCTTCGCCGCTGCCGCCGTCTTCTCCAGGCCCGGAGCGCAGGCCGAACTCAGCATGTGCGGCACGCCGAACTTGGCCGAGGCCCGTCCCACCGCCGCCGCGCCAT
>CAMCUA010000284.1 GCA_945878455.1 Asaia bogorensis
CGCGACGCCGCCATTGCCGCCTTCCGGTTCCGCTTCGCTCCACCTACAGCCGGCAATGGCCAGGGAGGAAGCAATGCACTAACATTCAACCCGGACCACCTAATGGGGGCCGATCAGGGGAACTTGCCGGTATCGACTAAACCAGCACCTCACGTGGATGGGGGTGGCTAAGAAAGTCACGTGGACTGGCAGTCGCACCGTAGGCGCCGGACTGAAAGACCACGACCAGATCGCCAACATCGGCGCAAGCTGTATCCAGGTCCTTAGCTAAAACATCCAATGGTGTACATAAGGGGCCATGAACATTGACTCTTTCAGTAACAGTCTCACTCATTTTTGTGCCGATAGCGATAGGGAAATTGCGTCGGATGACTTGACCCAGGTTGCCGCTGGCTGCCAGATGGTGGTGCATGCCGCCGTCGGTGATCAGGAAAACGGCACCCCCCGATTCCTTTCGATCCACCACGCGACAGACATAAATCCCTGATTCACCAACAATATAGCGGCCGAGTTCCAGGGTGACTGCGGCCTGCGGCAAGGCTTTTCCGATGCGCTCGACCTGATGTGCGAGACCGGCGGCTACCACGGTCGAATCTAGCGGCAGATCGTGCGGGGCATAGGGTATGCCCATGCCGCCGCCGATAATCACCTCGCGGATCGTACTCTTCGCATGCCGGCTCAAGGCTAGTATCAAATCAACAGTTTTTTCATGGGCCTCTACCAGGACATTCGCATTGAGGTTCTGCGAGCCGGCGAACACGTGAAAGCCGTCAAACGTAACGGGCAACTCTGCAATTCGGGCCAGCACAGCGGGCACGGCCTCGGCATCGATGCCGAATGGCTGTGCACCGCCGCCCATACGCATTCCCGATCCGCGCAACTGAAAGTCCGGGTTGACGCGAATCGCAACACGCGGACGCGGCGATCTGTTGCCGAATGAGGCTATGGTCTCCAGTTCGCGCCGGGATTCGACGTTGATCAGCACACCGGCGGCGATCGCCTGCTGCAGTTCCTCGGCCGATTTGCCGGGGCCAGAGAAGCTGATGGACGCCGGCTTGATGGGCGTGTTCAAGGCGCCGTGCATCTCGCCGGCCGATGCGACGTCGAAGCCATCGACCAGGCTGGCCAGATGTTGCACCACGGCGGGCATTGGATTGGCTTTGACAGCGTAACTAATGCGCAACGAAGATGGCATCGAGCGGCGCAACTCTGCCATGCGTTGGCTGATGGCGCGCCGATCATAGGCGTAAAAGGGGGTTGAACCGATCCGTTCCACCAATTGCGGCAGCGGCAGGCCGCCAACCAGCAGGACACCGCCAACTGTCTCGAATCCATAGTCGGCCGCATTAACCGTCATGATGCGACCCTTCCTGTTCCGGTAATGCGAACAAGTCCCGGTACTCCTCGAACAGTGATCGGCGATCCAGCTTGCCGTTCGGATTGTGGGGCAGCATTGTCCGGGTAACCACCGTCTGCGGAACCATATAGGCCGGCAATACCTTGCGGCAGGCATCGCGTAGGGCTTGGCCATCCGGTGCCGGACCCGTTCGCCCCGCCGTCACGGCGACAACGATACCTTGGCCGAGCACAGGGTGCGGTACGCCGAAGGCAACGGCTTCGCCAACCAGTCCGGTGGCGTGGATGACGTCTTCCACCTCCGTTGGGCTGACCCTATAGCCGGAGGTTTTGATCATATCGTCGCTGCGTCCGACGAAATAAAGAAAGCCGTCCTCGTCCATCCGCACCGTATCGCCAGACCAAACCGCCATTTCCGTCAGGCTGATTTCCCGGGGTTGGGTTGGCGCAGGACGGAAACGCTCCGCAGTGCGCAGCGGGTCGTTCCAATAGCCCATCGATACCAAGGGTCCGCGGTGCACCAGTTCTCCCGGCTCGCCGGGGGTGCACAGGGTCCCATCCGCCCGGACGACCATGACCTCGGCATGGGGAATGGCCTTGCCGATAGAATCCGGTCGCTTGTCGACCTCCTCGGGCGCCAGATAGGTCGACCGAAAGGCCTCCGTCAGCCCATACATCAGATACACCCGGGTATCCGGCAGCTTGGCGCGTAGCTTGGCCAAGGTGGCGCGCGGCATGGCGCCGCCGCTGTTGGTGATGTAGCGGAGGCTCGACGCAGCCGAACTCGGCCAATCGAGTGCCGCCAGTTGCGTCCATAAGGGCGGCACGCAGCCGAGGCCGGTGATGCGCTCCTTTTCAATCCAGCGGATGACGTCCGCCGGCACCAGATAATCCATGATGACCACGGTGGCGCCGACGTTAAAGGCGCTGACGAATTGATTGAGCCCGTAATCGAAACTGAGCGGCAGTACCGAGAGGATGCGGTCTTCGGCGACCAATTCCAAATATTGGCAAACGCTCTCGGCGCCGACTGACAGATTACGATGGCTGAGCAACACACCCTTGGGCAGTCCGGTGCTGCCCGATGTATAAAGAATGGCTGCCATGTCGGTATCCAACACCCGGTGCGGTGCTGGCGCCGGGGCATCGTCGTCGAGCAGCTCGGTCCAGGGCAGCATTGGCACAGTTGTCGGCAAGGATCGCTTGTCTTCCGCATCGACGGTCACGATGAGTCGAAGGTCGGGTAGATCGGCTTTGGCCGCGGCCAGCATCGCCCATCGGCTAGGCGAGGTCACCAGGATGCGGACGTTGCAATCGGCCACAATATGCTGCACTTGATGGGGGCGGAGAACGGGATTGATCGGGACAAAGGTTCCCCCCGCGGATGCGGCGCCGAAGAGGGCGGCGAGTGTTTCCGGGCGCTTTTCCAAGTAAACTCCGACGCGCTCTCCGCGACCGAGTCCATGGCGCAAAAAGCCGGAGGCGGCGCGCGCCATCCGGTCCGTGAATTCTTGGTAAGTGAGCGAAATAGACTTGTAGACAAGGGCCGTGGCCCCCGGTCGCTGCTCAGCCGATCGATGCACCAGGTCGGAAAGTAGAGTTGTCATCGCGGCGGCTGGCTTTCTCGAATGCGGCGGCTGGCGCTGAAAAGGATTAACCATTCAAAGTCTGCATACAAGCGGACAGTGACGACGCGATGGCAATTCAAGCGGATAATCGGATGCAGGCCGATAGGCGTCTAAAGTGATATGACAGGCGCCGGCTGCAACATTTGGATATCTTAAGGACGATGAATGGACGGGAAGATCTTGGCCAATCCTAGCACGGCCGACACACTGCGGATGATCCTACGTGATACCTTGCAAATCGGGGAGCGGGCTAAGGCCATGCAGCCTGGTTCGCCGCTTCTCGGCCGTGTTCCTGAATTGGATTCGCTCGCTGTCGCTAGCGTCGTCACCGCCATTGAAGAACGTTTCCACATCGTCGTGGATGACGATGAAATCAGCGCCGAGTTGTTCGAAACCTTCGGGACGTTGACTGATTTCGTCCACAGCAAATTGCGCCCTTGATTCCCGTGACGGCCGAATTTGTAAGATACCCCTTCTTCCTGGCCGGGTCGGCGGGACCGCTGTTTGCCATGCACTACAAGCCGGCCCGCCATCTATGGCGTCCGGAAAGTCGCTAAATTCTCATTCCAAGTGCAACACCGTTATGCTTCGGAGTTGCGATGGGAATTCACTATAGTCAGCTCGACCTTGATGAGCGTTACGAGCTTTATCGTCTCCGGGAGGACGGTAGAGGCGTTCGAGAGATCGGCCGCCTGATGGG
>CAMCUA010000285.1 GCA_945878455.1 Asaia bogorensis
AATATCGTCGGCATGACCCCGGAGGACACCCAGCGCCTGCTCGAGGAACTGACCGAGCGGGCGCTTAAGCCCGAGTATATCTATTCCCACCAGTGGCGCCCCGGCGACATGCTGATCTGGGACAACCGTTCGGCCTTCCACCGGGCCAGCTTCGACTACGATCCGGCCCAGCACCGCCTGCTGTACCGGACCCTGGTCAAGGGTGACGTGCCGCACTGAGCGGCAGCGTTCATCATCGAGTTCAGGCGAGGGCAGCCAGTGGTGCTGCCCTCTTTTTTTTGCCGACGCGACCGGGCTACAAAATTTTCCGCCACGGCGCTTGACGCCAGCCCCCGGTAAAACCATTTCACGCTTGTTCCGGATGCCACACGATCGGGTCCGCAACATCGGATGAACCAGGAACGCGACCCTACGGTGCGTTCCATCGCGCGAGTTGCTTCGCAAAGGAGAACTAAGCCATGCGTACCATCGATTTTTCGCCACTTTTCCGTTCGACCGTCGGTTTCGACCGCATGCAGCGCCTGTTCGACAGCGCGCTTCGCCTCGAGGATCAGGCGGTTTCTTATCCCCCCTACAATATCGAATCGCGTGGCGCGGACGCCTATCGCATCACCATGGCGGTAGCCGGCTTTGCCGAAGATGAACTCGACCTCACCGTCAAGGAAAACCGCCTTGTCGTTTCCGGTAAGGCCAAGGAGCCCGAGGAAGGCATCGCCCTGCTGCATCGCGGCATCGCCGGGCGTTCCTTCGAGCGCTGGTTCGACTTGGCCGACAACATCAAAGTTGCCGGCGCCGAATTGAAGAACGGCCTCTTGCGCATCGACTTGATCCGCCAAGTGCCCGATGAACAGAAGCCGCGCAAGATCGCCATAAGTGGCGCTACCACGTCGGTCATCGAAAACCAGAAGGCCGCCTGAGGGTAGCTAGAAACGCAAAAAGGGGCGCACGGACTTTCGTCCGTGCGCCCTTGTTTACGTCCGGCAATAGCCGCTTTGGAAATCGACCTGTCTAAAAATTGACCAGCAGGCGGGCCAGCACCGCGCGGATGGGATCGGGGATCGGCACCGGCTTGTTCGTCGCCCGTACGACGAAGACATGGACGAAGTGACCCGCGGCGGCGATGTCGTCCTCGCCAGCGCGAAAGACACCGATCTCGTACCGCACGCTGGAATTGCCGAGCTTGCCGACGCGCAGCCCGACGTCGAGCAGGTCGGGATAAGCCACCGAGCGGTGGAACCGGCAAAAGGTTTCAACGGCCACGCCGATAATCGGCGATTGTTGAAAGTCGAAGCCCCCGGCGCGCACCAGGTAGGTGTTCACCGCTGTATCGAAGTAGGAATAATAGACGGTGTTGTTGACGTGTCCGTAGATGTCATTGTCCATCCAGCGGGTGGGAATGGGCATGAAATGGCCATATCGGTCGCGGGTTTCTGTCAAACCAGGGTCCCTATTCGGCAACGTTTTTCGCGCTTTGCGGGCATCACGCCAACTTCAGGAGCCGGCACAAACGATAGGGGCCGCCAATGAGATGGCGGCCCCTTACGTTTATTCTCGCCTCGTCCCTGTCAAACTCGCCCAGTATGGACTTTAGTGCCAAAAAAGTTGCCATGCGCCCTGTTTACGGTCAAGGGAGATTCAGCACATTCCAGGTTCGGCCAGATAGCGTCCATACCGACAACAAGAAACGGCCGCCAATGAGAGGCGGCCGAAGGTAGGACAGGGAGGCTACGATGAGGATGGGCCACGATCATCGATATCCCGCCACATCCGTCGATGATGACGATAACCGAAACACCTTAACATCGCCTTAATAGCAAGAAGGAATTCCCTTCAGGGTCGGGAACCACCCCTATCCTATATCGCATCGATCCAAGCCGGCGGCTGCCAGACAGAGGGCGGAGTTGGTGGCTGCACGGGCGCGACGATGCGATGTGGCGTCGGACCGCCGCTGTTGGTCTCGTAGGGCTTGGTGTCGACGAAGGTCTTATAGGGCACGCCGACAACCTCGTTGTTCATCGTATAGAGCACGGAGCGTTCGTTGTGCGGTTGCCAATCGTCCGGCACCCTGCCCGGCTTCGGGCTGTTGCCGCCGCTCCAGAACTGCGCCCCATTGTTGCGGATACAGGTGCCCGGCGACTTGACCACGGTGGGATCGAGGCTGCCGTCGGGGTTAAGACCGTTGACGAACAGGTTGTTGCCGAAGAAATGCCGGAACAGCATGGGATCGTCGTCATTGCGGTTGTCTACGGCACGATAATCGAACTCCAAGGTGCCGAAGCTCGGGTCCGGCTGATAGATGTCCTGCGTATAGATGCGGTTGCGCAACTCCACCGTCGTCTGGCGCACCCCCACGCCGGGAATACCGCGCCGGATGACGATGTTGTCCATGAACACCGTGTGCCCCCAGGCGCCGAGATCGACCGGCGGCAGTTCGCCGCGGAACACCCCGTCGCGGTCGGCCAGCGTGTCCCAAGGCGCGAAGTAGCAGCCCCGGATATCCTTGATCCGCGAATAGCACTTGAAGGCGTGGCCCTGTTCCTTGGCAGCATAGAAGCGGGAATTGCGCGCCACCAAGCGTTTGTTATAGCCGCAATAGAGGGGATGGCCCGGTTGCTGCGAGCCATAGGTAACCGGCACCGATAGCCCTGGCATTGACGGGAATTAGCGTGCCGGTCACCACGTCGCGGTTGCCGTCGAAGTCGCGCGCCCGCGACCAGGCCGATGTATACGCCACATAGATGCCGTTCTGCTGCGCATCGGTCTGGTCCTTGACCAGCACCCGGTCGCCGGCGACGACGGCAATGCCGTCGACGGTTTGTTCAGCCAATAGCGCGATGTTCGACGTGGTCGCCGCCCGACAGGGCGCTTTGACGGCGACCGATGTGCTCAGCCCAGCGATGCGGTCGGTGACGGTGGAGGGCATGGCGGATTCCTTCCCGATGGCCGGTGGTTGGGGTTCAGCGCCGCCGGCCCTGGCTGGCACGCGACAGGGTGCGGAACCAAGACATCTGGGTCTTTGGGCTGAGCGTGTCGAACCATTGGGTGACGCGGTTGCGATCCGCCGCCGGCAGGCTGCCGAGCAGGGAAGAGGCTTCGTGCTGCAGGCTGGCGAACTGGGCCGGGAAGCCACGGCCCCATTCGGCGAGCAGCTGTTGGCCCTCGCGCGTGGCGGAGAAGATTTCGCGGCCGGCGGCGGCGTTGTGCCAGCTGATGCCGTCGCTGTTCGGCGGCGGCCCCAGCGGGCGCGCCGTATCGGCGGGCGGAGCGTCGCGCCCCGCCGCCGATCCCGGCCTGCCCTGTCCCTGCGGTCCTTGTTCCTGCTGCTCACGGGCCTCGATCAGGCTGGCGTAGCGGGCCTGCATGACGCTGTCGCCGAAGTAGCCGGCGCGGTCGTCGCGGATGCGCTGTTCGATGGTCGCCATCTCGGCATCGGCCCCGCCCGCATCGCTGAGGTCGGCCATGGCTCAGACCCCCGCCGCGACGGTGCCGTCGACGCCCTGCCACTGCCCGGGCAGGCGGCGGCACAGCTCGTCGCGGATGAAGTCGTGGCCCTGGCTGCGCAGGTTGAAGCCTTCGCGCATGACCACGCCGTCGGACTTGCGGATGACGGCGAAGTGGGCGTGCGGTCC
>CAMCUA010000286.1 GCA_945878455.1 Asaia bogorensis
ATGACGGCGGGCGACCTCGGCAATGACGTCGACGATCATCTGGCGTGGCACCGGGTTGATCGCCGGTTCGCCGACGGCCAACGGCAGCCCTGGCAGGGTGACGGTACCGACGCCCTCTCCGGCCCGGAATCGCACGCCGCTACCTAGCGGGCCACGGCGCAGGGTGACGACAATCTCGGCGCCATGGGTAACATCGGGGTCGTCGCCAGCATCCTTGACGATTCCGGCGGTGGCGCTGTCGGCCGTCAAGGCAGAGCGCGACAGGGCAAAGGCCGGCCGCTCGCCACGTGGCAAGGCGATTTCCACCATTTTCGGGAAAGCGCCGGTCAGCAACGCCGTATAGGCGGCCTTGGCCGCCGCCGTCGCGCAGGCGCCGGTGGTCCATCCCCGGCGTAACGGTCCATCCGGCTTGCGACTTGTCATGCGGATAGTCTAACCCGTGCCGCATCCGGGCGCCCCTTCTGTCTTTCGATGGCGGTGGCTATTCCATCGGTTCTCACCTATACGGCAGGACGACTGCCACGCCAGGATGGATCTCCGCATGCGACCCTTTGTTCGCCGTTTGGTCATTGCCCTTTGGGCGCTGGTTCTCGTGGCCGCCCTCGGCTTCGCCACGCGCATCTACATGGTTGGCCGCGGGGGCGATTCGCTGGTGGCGGGCATGGGCACCGATATGGCGCCGTCCATCGGCGGTCCCTTTGCCCTGCTCGACCATACCGGCAAGGCCGTCACCGACGCCGATTTTCGTGGCCAATGGATGCTGATCTATTTCGGTTTCACCTATTGCCCCGACGTCTGCCCGACAGCACTGATCACCATGGCCGATGCCATCGATCTGCTGGGGGACAAGGGTGCCAAGGTGGTGCCCGTGTTGGTCACCGTCGATCCCGAACGCGATACGCCGGCCTTGTTGGCCAGTTACGTCGCGGCATTTGGCCCGCGCCTCGTTGGGCTGACCGGAACCGCAGAACAGATTACCGCGGTGGCCAAGGCTTATCGCGTCTACTATGCCAAGGCGAAGCCGAAGGAAGGGAGTGCGGACACCTACCTGATGGATCATTCGTCCATTCTCTATCTGGTTGCTCCCGACGGTAAGTTCCGACAGCATTTCTCCGGCCATCAGATCGATGCCGATGAACTGGCGCGGCGTCTGCGCAATATTCTGTGACGGTTGCCATGTCCACTGCCGCAACGGCGAAGGGTTTGATTGTTGCCGCACCCGCCTCGGGCAGTGGCAAGACGGTGGTGACGCTCGGATTGCTGCGTCATCTGCGCGATAAGGGCAGGCGCGTTGCCGCAGCCAAGGTCGGTCCCGACTACATCGATCCCGCCTTCCATGCCACCGCCGGTGGGGGCCCTTGCTACAACATCGACCTCTGGGCGATGCGCTCCGCTACCGTGGCCGCCACCATCCTTCGGCTGAGCGCCGATGCCGACCTGGTGGTTTGCGAAGGTGTGATGGGTTTGTTCGACGGCTCCCTTTCTGGTGAGGGTTCGACCGCCGATATGGCGGTCGCCACCGGCTGGCCGGTGATTCTGGTGGTCAATGCGCAGGCTCAAGGGGCTTCTGTCGCCGCCCTGGTGCGCGGTTTTGCCACCCATCGCGCCGATGTCACCATTGCCGGGGTGATTTTCAACCGGGTGGGCGGTGCATCGCACGTGGCGATCCTGCGCGAATCCTGCGCCGCCGCCCTGCCCGATATTCCGGTGCTGGGGTGCATTCCGCGCGATGACCGCTTGGTTTTGCCCGAGCGACATCTGGGCTTGATTCAAGCTGGGGAACATCCCCGCCTGGATGAATTTCTTGGCGAAGCTGCGGCCATGATTTCCGGGCACGTGGATGTCGCCGCTTTGACCGCGCTGGCGGCGTCACGGTGCGGTGCCGCATCGTCGAACCCGCCAGGGCAGGCGGCGATCCCGCCCCTAGGCACCCGCATCGCTGTGGCTTGCGACGTTGCCTTCGCCTTTACCTATCCCGCCGTTCTCGATGGTTGGCGGCGCGATGTCGATATCCGCCCCTTCTCGCCTCTGGCCGACGAAGCGCCTGATCCGACCGCGGATGCCGTCTACCTCCCGGGCGGCTACCCCGAATTGCACGCCGGCAGGATAGCGGCCAATGGTCGTTTTCTCGAAGGCTTGCGGGCCGCGGCACAACGTGGCGCCGTCGTGCTCGGCGAATGCGGCGGCTACATGGTCATGGGCCGCGGCCTGATCGACAAGGACGGCAATCGCCATGCTATGGCTGGCGTGCTCGATCTCGAATCTTCCTTCGCCAAGCGGCGCCTGACCCTCGGCTACAGACAGGCCACACTCGCCGTCGATGGACCCTTGGGGCAGGCTGGTGTGGGATATCGCGGACATGTCTTCCATTATGCCAGTGTGCTGGACGAAGGTGGGGGCCTGCCCCTGTTCCAGTGTCGGGACGCACGCGGGCAGGAACTCGGTCCTGCCGGCCTGGTACGGGGCCGGGTCATGGGATCTTTCGTTCATCTGGTCGACCGTGCTGAACCGATGAGGTCCTGACCGTGAGCGACAATCCATTTTGGAAGGAAAAGCGTCTCGACCAGATGACCAAGCGGGAGTGGGAATCCCTGTGCGACGGTTGCGGCAAATGCTGCCTGCATAAGCTGGAAGACGAAGATGGCGAAATTACCTATACGGACGTCGCCTGCCGATTGCTCGATCTCAACACCTGCCGCTGCACCAATTACGCCAAACGCAATCGCATCGTGCCCGACTGTGTTGCGCTGACACCTGCCAACATCAAGACGCTCAACTGGATGCCATCGACCTGCGCTTACCGCCTATTGGCCGAAGGCAAGGACCTGCCCTGGTGGCATCCCTTGGTTTCCGGCGACCCGGAAACGGTACACAGCGCCGGTATTTCGGTACGCGACCGGGTGGTTTCAGAGGAAAAGGCAGGCACGCTCGAACTCCGTTTGGTAAAATGGCCAAAATGATTCGCTACGGATCGGCCCTTGCGCCAGCCCTTTCCCGATAGGAGCTCCCATCGTGAACGACATTGCCATCGCCCCCCGCGTCAAGCCGGTCGGCGCCCAACCCAACCTGAAGGGTGTGTTCGCCGCTGCGCTGACTCCGGTCAACGCCGACCTCACGCCCGATATCAAGCTGCATGCCGCCCATAGCAAATGGCTGCTGGCCAACGGCTGCGATGGCCTGGGCGTCCTGGGTACCACGGGCGAGGCCAGTTCGTTTTCGGTCGCCGAACGCATCGCCATCGTCGAAGGCTTGGTCAAGGAAGGCGTGCCAGCGGCAAAAATGATGCCCGGCACCGGCTGTGCTTCATTCGCCGATTCGGTGACGCTGACCAAGGCGGCCCTCGATATCGGCGCCAAGGGTGTGCTCGTGCTGCCGCCATTCTATTATAAGAATGTCGGCGACGATGGGTTGGCCGATGCCTATTCGGCGATCATCGACCGGGTCAACGATCCCCGGTTGTTTCTGTATTTTTATCATTTCCCGGCGATGTCTGCGGTACCGATCAGCCACGACCTGATCGCCCGACTGCGCCAGCGTTATGGCCATACGATTGCCGGCATGAAGGATAGTTCCGGGGTCGTCGAAAACATGGTCGGCGCGGCGAAGAAAAACCCGGGGTTCGA
>CAMCUA010000287.1 GCA_945878455.1 Asaia bogorensis
CAGCCTCGGTTACCGGCCACCGGCCCCGGAAACCGCGACGCCGCCATTGCCGCCTTCCGGTTCCGCTTCGCTCCACCTACAGCCGGCAATGGCCAGGGAGGAAGCAATGCACTAACATTCAACCCGGACCACCTAATGGGGGCCGATCAGATAAGCAACGAATGGTACACGTCTCGCGCTTTTCTTCCTATGTCGCTTTGCTGCTTATCGAAACTCTGTCACTTCCCGTTCCAGCAATGCTATGCAGGGGCCTTGGTTGGCGAAGTGTGGGATCGCCGGGCCGGGCGGCCCGTAGCCGATGTCCTTGAAAAAGGGGGAGAGTAGACCATGGACCGTGTGCGAATTTGCGCGCTGACCGACATTCCCGACGGCGATTCGGCGGGCTATTCCGTGAAGGACGGCGAGTTTTACCGCAGCCTGTTGATCATCCGCCGGGGCGACACTGTCGTCGCCTATCGCAACAGCTGCCCGCACGAGGGCGATCGCATGGAACATGCACGGGGTAAGTTTCTCGACGAGGAAAAGGCCCATATACTGTGCGCATCACACGGGGCGCTGTTTCGCATCGAGGACGGTGTCTGCATTGCCGGCCCCTGTTTCGGCGAAAACCTGGACCCGATCGTGACGGCGATCGAAGGCGGCGAGGTGTTCGTTCAAGTCTAAGTCGCGGTCAAACCTTAGCCGAGGGGCAGCGCCTTACGGTGCGTGCCGGGCGAGAAAATCGCATACCCGGCGGATCGATTCGTCGCGATGGTCCGCGCCGTCCCAATCCGCATGCACCTCGATGTTCGGTGCCAGGCGGGCGATTTCGGCGCTGGTCGCCGCTGGATGGGGCGTGTCGTTGCCGGGCATCAGGAACAAGGGTGTCGGACAGCGGCGCACGAAATCGCGGTCGACGGAAAAGACGAAATCGCCGCCGAACATGTTGTCGCCGAAGCTGCGGATAGTTTCCATAGCAATCGACGGATCGCGGCGGCGCACCACCTCGGCGTAGTTGCGGATGCCGGCTTCCCAGGTTTCGCGGTTTTCGTGCAAGCCAATCGGGTTCATCAGGACAGCTGCGGCAATGCGTTCGGGTGCGATCTGGCACAGCGTTAGATCAAAGCTGCCACCGATGCAGGCGCCCATGACCAGAAACCGGCGATACCCGAGATGGTCCATCAGCGCCAGATGATCGGCGGCATAGGTGTGCCAGCCGTCGTCGTCGGCGACCTTGGCCTGCGATTGGCCGGCATTGCGCTGGTCCATGGCGATGACCGTGTAGCGCGTGATCAGATCGATGGTCGGGTCGATACGCGGCGGCAGGCCACCGGGGATCGCCGGGGCGGCGTGCCAGCGGTCGATGCGTGATTGCAGCCCGCCTGGCCCGAACAGCAGCAGGGGCGGGCCGGAACCTTGTACCTCATAATAAATGTCGGCATCGGGACGATTAAGGACGGAAATGGCACAATTCCTCCACTTTAGCCCGACCCCAGGGGTGGGTAGTCTGACCGCTGATGATGGCCGGATACCCCCCGCGGATGCAAGGGCCGCGAGCGGTTGGATTCAAGAAGCGGGTTGAGTTCACCTGCCCAGTGGGGAAAATGACCAGAATGGCCATCGCCCGGGCCGAGGGGTCCGGGCCGTGGCCGCGCCGAGATCGGGATGCAGCAAAACGCCAACGTCATGCGCGGCAATCGCCGCTCGGAGCATAGTCCGTCTGCGCTCCGTGCCGCCCTGGGCCGATGTGCCATCGCCGGTTGCCTGGCCTTGTTCGGCTGGGGCGGCGTACCGGCGCCGGCCTGGGCGCACGATTGCGTGGTCAAGGAATGGTCGATCGCCGCCGGGGTCATTGCCCGCCAGCCATATGGCAAAGGCAGTACGTTCCGCGCCGCGCAGCACGACGAGGTCGTTGCTTTCGCCAACCTTGACTGCACCAAGGTTGCCGGCCCGGCTGTGTTTCGTTTCTTCCGCGACAATCGAATGGCGCTCGAGGTCGAGACGTCGCTGCGTGCCGGCGACAATTGGCGGACGTGGGCGGCCGTGCGCGCCCAGCCTGGACGTTATCTGGTCATGCTTGAGATCGAACGTTCGATACTGATGGAAGACACCTTTGACATCACCGACTAAGCTAATCTGGCACAGGGCAGGGACGGCGCGTGGCGTCCGTGAGCACAAACGAGGTGACATGCATAAATCGGTTGCCGTTGCCTTGGCGCTGCTGGCCGTTGCCGCCTGCGGTTCGCTGCCGGGCGGTTCGAACTCGTCCTCCGGCGAAAGTACCGCGACGCCGCTCGGGCCGGTGGCGGGCGTACCGCTGCCCAATGGTTATGAGTTGGATCAGGGCCGTTCCCTGGTGTTGGGCGAGGGGGACCGTTGGACCGGGCGCTTTTCCTATACGCTCAATTCGCCGGCCGCCAGCATGGTCGATTACTACCGACGCCAGATGCCGACCATGGGCTGGCAGGAAATCTCTGTGGTCCGGGCGGAGACCTCGGTACTGGTTTACGTGTCGCCGGGCACGCAACGGGCAGCTACCGTCCACATCCAGCCGCGCACGCTGATCGGATCGCGGGTCGATGTGGTGGTGTCGCCGGCGACCCAGGGCACGGCGCCGTCAGCGGCCGGACCCATCGCCCTGCCGCCTGCATCCGGCGGCGTGGTCGACCGCCCGATCAGCCTGCCGCCACCGCGCTAGGGCGTTGCATCTTTAGGTTGATTCGGAAGAGCTACGGCCTGCGTCCTCCCTCTCTCTGCCCCTGGCGGCTTTGCCGCCATTGGGTGAATGCAGGCGGGCTGAGAGGGTCAGGGAGAGGTGGGGATGCGGCGGAGATCCCCACCTTGTGTTTTCGATTCGGAGCAATTGAGCGGTGACCTGGCACCGCGTTGCGACCGCGAGCCCGCAACTACCTTGGATTGAAAACCGTGGGTGAGCCTGGTGCGGCGACCGCGTCTTCCAAGACCGAATAGTTGTCCGGGGTAATCCCCCGAACCTGCAAGGAGGGGATAGAAGGATGCCACAACTTTAGCCGAAAGCCGGTGTCGATTGCAGCGATACCCGGCTCGACGTCCACCTCCTACCGCCGGACATCGCTTTATCCGTCGACAACGACCACGAGGGATGGGCCGAACGCTACTGCCGCTTCGCCGCCGCAAGCATCAAAGTCGTAGGCAGCGAGTAGACCGGCGGTTGCGTACGCCAAGCGGCGCATTTCCTGGTCGAGCGCGGATATTTTCTCCCCCCTCTCACATGACTTATGGAATGTCATGTCCGACTCTAAAATCGCTATCAGCAGGTTGCCTATGGAATGGTGGCATAACCAGGGCGGGCGGCGGCCTGAGGCTGCCGGCTTTCAGCCGCCATTTCGGCGCGTTTGCGTTGCATGCGGCCGAGCAGGTTGGTTTGCGACCGCTCGCCGTGCTTGAGAATGATCTTGGCTGCCAGATCGGCATCGAAGGTCTTGAACGCCGCGATCAATTCCCAATGTTCGGCACTGGAGCGCTGCATCTGCGGCGAAATGGACGGATATTCGACCGCAAGCAAGCGTGTAATTCACGGTGCAAAACTCGGCCACACTAACGGTGGGGCTTGTCCTGCCGTGTCGGTTTAAAAGCCGGCCACGTCTAAGTCTCTG
>CAMCUA010000288.1 GCA_945878455.1 Asaia bogorensis
AAAACTGACATCACAAACTACACGGCCCGCGATATCGACGAGATCACATGGGCCGTCAACTCAACGCCCAGAAAATGCCTCGGATACAAAACTCCCGCCGAGGCATTCCTTGAAAACATCAGGTGTTGCACTTGACGTGAGAATCCAGCTCCTGCTTGCCTGACGACGGTGCAAGACCAGGTTATACTTGGACAGTTGGCTAATGCGGTGGCTGAAATGAGCAGGGTTGGCGGATCGATCCGCCTGTTGGTTGTGGCGTTTGCGGCCGCTGTCTGCCTGTTGCCCGGTAGGGCGGGGGCGGATGCTTCGCCGTGGTCTGACACGGAACAGGCGCAGGTGCGCCTGGTTTCCGCCGTCAGCGGTGTTGGCCAATCTGCAAGCCTGAGCCTCGGCCTGCACTTTCGGCTAAAGAAGGGATGGAAAATCTATTGGCGCTCGCCCGGAGATGCCGGATTTCCGCCGGCCGCCGAGTGGGCAGGTTCGCAAAATCTTGGCGCGGCGAATGTGACCTGGCCGGCACCTGAGCGCTTTTCTGTCCTCGGTCTGGAAACCGTCGGTTACAAGGATGAGGTGGTTTTGCCTCTGCGCGTGGCCTTGGTCGAACCGGGCCGGCCGTTAGTGCTGCGCGGTCATCTCAACTTTCTCGCCTGCGATGACATCTGCATCCCCTACGATACGGCGCTGGCGCTCGACATCGGCGCCGCCCCGGCCGAGCCGGCAGCGGAGGCCCACCTGATCGGCCGCTTCCAGGCCAGCGTGCCGGGGGACGGACACGACCAGGGTTTGACCCTGGCGGGGGTTGCCATCGAAGAGCGTCGCGGCGGACAGGTCCTGCGCCTCGCCGCGCGCCTGTCGATGGAAGTGGAAGGCGGCTTTTCCCATCCGGATGCCTTTATCGAAGGGCCATCCGACATTGTCTTCGGAGCACCGCAAGTCCGCCTCGCCGAAGGCGGCCGTCTGGCACTGCTCGATATTCCCGTCGATGGCCTGAAAAATGCCGCCCAGCTAACGGCCGAGGCGTTGACCGTCACCCTTGTCGACGGACGACGCGCCGCCGAATGGTCGGTGCGCCCGGCCGAGGCATGGCCATCGGCGCTGAGCGAATTGGCTGACACCGAGCTACCGACGCTGGCACTCATTCTCGGGTTGGCGGTGCTCGGCGGTCTCATCCTCAATCTCATGCCCTGCGTGCTACCCGTGCTGTCGATCAAGTTGCTGTCGGTGGTCAGCCACGGTGGCGGCAAGCGCCGCACTGTACGGCGCGGCTTCCTGGCCTCCGCCGCCGGCATCATGGCCGCATTCCTGATCCTGGCGGCTGTCTTGGCTGCGCTGAAGTCGGCCGGCATGGCGGTCGGTTGGGGCATACAGTTTCAGCACCCCGGATTTCTCATCGCGATGACCGCGGTGGTGGTGCTGTTTGCCGCCAATCTCTGGGAGTTCTTCGACATCCCCCTACCGCGCGCGGTTACCGAGGTTGCCGCGGCTCGCAGTGGGTCGTCCCACCTCGCCCAACATTTCATGTCCGGTGTGTTCGTCACACTGCTGGCGACGCCGTGTTCTGCGCCATTCCTCGGCACCGCCGTTGGCTTTGCCCTGGCCCGGGGTACCGTCGAGATCGTCGTCGTCTTCGCGGCACTCGGCCTGGGCCTTGCCTTACCCTATTTGGCCGTCGCGGCGGTTCCGGGCATGGCGACACGCCTGCCTCGTCCGGGCCCGTGGATGGTTTGGCTGCGGCGCATCCTGGGCGGCACTTTAGCCGGCACCGGCGTCTGGCTGTTGACGGTGATCGCGACGCAAGCGGGCGGCGTGACCGCCGGGGCCGTTGGCGCGGCGATGATAGCCATGCTGGTCATCCTCGCTGCCGCGCGACGCAAGCCGAAGGGGCAACGCCGATGGGCGGCCGCTGCTGTCAGCGGCCTGGCGCTCCTTGCCCTCGGCGCTCCTGCCTGGCTCGGCGCCGCGCCTGGCGATCATGTCCGCCGTTCCCTGGGCGGCGTATGGCAGCCCTTCGACGAAGCGGCGATTTCCCGGCTGGTGGCGAGCCGGCAGACGGTATTCGTCGACGTCACCGCCGATTGGTGCCTGACTTGCCAGTTGAACAAGGCGGCAGTGCTGGAGCGCGGACAGGTCTACGATCGCCTGGCAGGCCCCGGGGTGGTCGCCATGCAGGCCGATTGGACGCGGCCCGATGCCGCCATTGCCCGCTTTCTGGCGCACTTCGGCCGCTACGGCATTCCTTTCAACGTCGTCTATGGGCCCTTGGCGCCGCAGGGCATCGCCTTGCCCGAATTGCTCAGCGCCGCCGATGTCCTGACATCGCTCGACAAGGCCGGCGCCGGCATCGGGCCCACTGCGGCCCGCTGACCCGGCGCCGGCCGCGCGGGGGTCGCCGCGGGGACTGGACAGAGCGTGCGTTTTGTCCTTTGTTCAGGGCTCGTCGGTTCAACGATGGACGGGCCCGCTGTGCGGTGTCGCACTCGGCTGTACCGCCATAGTCCATATGGAAAAAAGGGAAGCACCATGACCATTAAGGTTGGCGATCGCGTACCGTCCGTTAAGGTTGTCGAAGCCACGGCGTCCGGCCCCGCCCCGATCTCCACCGACGACCTGTTCAAGGGTCGGAAAGTGGCGATATTCGGCGTTCCCGGCGCCTTTACCCCGACTTGCTCGGCCAAGCACCTGCCGGGTTTTCTACAGAATGCCGGCGCGCTGAAGGCGAAGGGTATCGACGATATCGTCTGTATCGCCGTGAACGACGCTTTCGTCATGGGCGCCTGGGGCACCAGCCAAGAAGCCACGGGTAAGGTGCGCATGGTGGGCGACGGCGATGCCAACTTCACGCAAGCCGCCGGGCTCGAACTCGACCTCACCGGCAAGGGTCTCGGCAAACGGTGCAAGCGCTTCTCGATGGTCGTCGATAACGGCGTCGTCAAAGTCCTCAACATCGACGAAAGCGGCTTCGACAAGACCAGCGCTGAAACCATGCTCGGCCAGATCTGAGCCGATCCTTCGGACAAGAAACCAACAGGGGAGATACGACCATGACCATATCTATCGGCCAGCGCGTGCCCACGACCACGGTACGCGTCCTGAAAGATGACGGCGTGGATGAAGTTTCGACGGATGTCCTGCTGCAGGGAAAGGTGGTGGTGTTCGGCGTTCCCGGCGCCTTCACGCCGACCTGCACGAATCAGCACCTGCCGGGCTACGTCAAACATGCCGAGGATTTTCGCAAGAAGGGCGTCGATGCGATCTTCTGCGTCGCCGTCAACGACGATCGGGTGCTCAGCGCCTGGAGCAAGAAGGTTGGCGTCAACGGCAAGGTGCGCCTTGTCGCCGACGGCAACGCCGACCTGACCAAAGCCATGGGTCTGGACATCGACCTGCGCGCCGGCGGGCTCGGCCTGCGCTCCAAGCGCTATGCCATGATCGTCGAAAATGGCGTGGTCAAGGCATTGCAGATCGAGGAAACGCCGCGTAACTGCTCGATCTCCTCTGCCCCCGATATTCTGTCCAAGCTGTAAGGGAGGAAAGCATCATGACGGTATCTCAGGGCGGTCCCGCCCCCGAAGCGACAGTCCATGAACTCGGCGATGCCGGTCCCAAG
>CAMCUA010000289.1 GCA_945878455.1 Asaia bogorensis
TGACCGAGGGGCCCGTGTGGGATGGCGATGTGCTGCGCTTTACCCAGATTCACGCCAGCCGCATCCTGCAATACGACCTGCGTTCGGGGGAGATCGCGGAATGGCGGGGTAGCATCAATCGGACCAACGGGCTGGCCTATGACGCGGAGGGGCGCCTGTTCGGCTGTTCATCCGGCGGGCGGGCGATCCTGCGTTTCGATTCCGACGGCACCAACAAGGTCATCGTCGACCGGCTGGACGGCAAGCGCATCAATACGCCGAACGACCTGGCCATCGATTCTCAGGGACGCATCTGGTTCAGCAATCCGTGGAATGCCGGCAACGTCGATCCCAACCCGCCGCAGGAGTTGGACAACCGCTCGGTCCTGCGGGCCGACCCGCAGCCGGACGGCAGCTATAAGGCGACCCGGGTGACCTTCGACACGACCTCGCCCAACGGGGTATTGCTGTCGGCGGATCAAAACACCCTGTATGTCGCCGATTCCAACTTCGAGACCTCGGTCAACCGCGAACTGCGTGCCTATCCGATTAAGGCTGACGGCGCGCTCGGCACCTACAAGCTGCTGCATACCTTCGGCAAGGACGACGGCGGGGCGCATCGCGGGGTAGACGGCATGTGCCTGGACGTGGACGGCAACATTGTCGCCTGTGCCGGCTGGATGCGGGCCGGGCCGGGACCGATGATCTATATCTTCTCGCCCAACGGCCGGGTCATCGAGACGCACCGCACGCCGTGCCGGCAGCCGACCAACTGTTGCTTCGGCGGTCCCAATTTGACGACGCTGTTCATCACCAGCACCGATGGGCATCTGCTGAAGGTCAAGACCGACCGACGCGGGTTCGGCATGTTCCCATAAGGTCGGATCGCGAACGATTGGCTAATAGAGCTGCTCAACAACGGGGCTGACCGGCAGCATGGAGACGCTGGCGTTCTGCGGCAGGGTCAGCACATGGGCGACCAGGCCGGCGATGGTTTCCGGCGCCATCATCAGATCGTGGGCGACGTCGGTCTTGTCCAAGGTCATCGGTGTGGCGACGGCGCCGGGCAGGATGGCGGTCACCCGGATGCCGTGTTTCCAGCCGAGGGCGCGCAGGCTGTGGGACAACGCCATGGCGGCATGCTTGGACACGGCATAAAGCGTGCTGGTGGTCGGCTTCACGCGCACGCCGCTGAGCGAGATGATATTGACGACCTTGCCATGGCCGGCGGCCTTCAGGTGCGGCCAGGCCGCCTGCGACAGCAAATAGGGCGCCATCGCGTTGACAGTCAGAATGTCCATCAATTCGGCTTCGGTCGATTCCTCGAATCCCGAGCGGATCTGCATGCCTGCGTTGTTGATCAGCGTGTCGAAGGTGCCGAAATGCTTGACGGTCGCGTCCACCCAGTTGCGGGCGGCGGCGGTGCCACCGGTCGCGTCGTAGGGAACGGTCAGCACCCGTTCGCGGTCATCGCGCAGCACCTTGGCCAAGGCATTCGGGTTGCGGGCACCCAGGCTGAGGCGGTAGCCGTCCTGATACAATCGGGCGGCGATGGCCTCACCGATGCCCTTGGTGGCGCCGGAGAGCATGACGATGCGGTTGGTGGGTTCGCTCATGACGGACGTTCTCCCTCTAGGGTTTTACATCTTCCTGTTGCCATAGGCTTTAGCAGCAAGGCGTTCATAACGGCAATGGCCACGGGCGGCGAGGCCGACTACTCGATCCATGCCGGTCGGCGTAGCATGGCCCGATGGAATGGACCGACGATGGATTCGTGCTGGCGGTGCGGCCCCATGGCGAAACCTCCGCCATTGTCAGCCTGCTGACCCGCGAGCACGGCCGCCACCCCGGCTTGGTGCGGGGTGGGGCAGGGAGGCGGATGCGTGGGGTGTTGCAGGCGGGCAATCTGTTGCGCGCCACCTGGCGGGGCCGGCTTGAGGAACATCTCGGTTCCTATGCCGTCGAACCGCTGCAGGCATTCTCCGCCGACCTGTTGCGCGATGCCTTGCGCCTGGCGGCCTTGAGCGCCGCCTGCGCGGTGGCGGAACGAGCACTGCCCGAGCGCGAGCCGCATGCTGCCGTGTTCGATGGACTCGGCATCCTGCTGGCGGCGTTGAGCGGCGAGCAGTGGCCGTCGGTCTACGTTAAATGGGAACTGGGCGTGCTGACCGAACTCGGCTACGGGCTCGACCTATCGAGCTGCGCGGCGACAGGGCGCAACGACGACTTGGCTTATGTGTCGCCGCGTAGCGGACGGGCGGTGTCGTTGGCAGCGGGCGAGCCTTATCGCGACAAGTTGTTGGCCTTGCCCGCGTTCCTGCTGGGCGCGGGCGATGAGGGTGATGCTGCAGCGATCGCCGCGGGCCTGCGCATCACCGGGCATTTCCTGGAACGCCATCTGTTCGCGCCCCAGGGCAGCCCATTGCCGGCGGCCCGGCTGCGGCTAGCCGAGCGTTTGGGCAGAACGAGAACATAATTAGAACAGGCTGGACGTCTACTAGATACGGCAGTATCTATCCTCCAGCATCACCAGCGTTAGAGCGAATGGGCGATCCATGATCAAGCCACGGCCAGCCGAGGACATCCGCGATACGCCTTTGGCCGATGCGCTCAGCGAGCGCTATCTGGCCTATGCGCTGTCGACGATCATGTCGCGGTCGCTGCCCGATGTGCGCGATGGGCTCAAGCCGGTGCACCGGCGCCTGCTGTATGCCATGCGCCAGTTGCGCCTCGACCCCGACCAGGGTTTCAAGAAATGCGCCCGCGTGGTCGGCGATGTTATCGGCAAATACCATCCGCATGGCGACGTCGCTGTTTACGATGCCCTGGTGCGCTTGGCGCAGGGTTTCGCTGCGCGCTATCCATTGGTCGACGGGCAGGGCAATTTCGGCAACATCGACGGCGATAACGCTGCGGCCATGCGGTATACCGAGGCCCGTCTGACCGCCGTCGCCAGCGCCCTGATGGAGGGCATCGATGAAGATACGGTCAATTTCCGCGCCACCTATGACGGCGAAGAAAGCGAGCCCGAGGTCCTGCCGACGCGCTTCCCCAACTTGCTGGCCAATGGTTCGGCAGGCATCGCGGTGGGTATGGCGACCAGCATTCCGCCGCATAATGCCGATGAGATATGTCAGGCGCTACTACACCTGATCAAGTATCCCAAGGCGACCATCGAAAAACTGATCGATATGATGCCGGGCCCCGATTTTCCAACCGGCGGCGTGCTGGTGGAGACGCGCGCGGCCATCGTCGAGGCCTATCGCACGGGACGCGGCAGCATGCGGCTGCGGGCCTGTTGGACCGTGGAAAAGCTGAAGCACGGGCTTTATCAGATCGTTATCACCGAAATTCCCTATCAGGTGCAGAAGGCGAAATTGATCGAGCGCATCGCCGAACTGTTATTGGCGCGCAAGCTGCCGTACCTGGAGGACGTGCGTGATGAATCGGCCGACGATGTGCGCATCGTGCTGGAACCGCGCAACCGCAGCATCGAGCCCGAAATGCTGATGGAACAGCTGTTCCGCCAGAGCGATTTGGAAGTGCGCATCGCGCTGAATATGAATGTGCTCGACGGCGGGCGGACACCGCGTGTGATGGGCTTGGCCGAAGTGCTGCAGGCCA
>CAMCUA010000290.1 GCA_945878455.1 Asaia bogorensis
ACGGTGTTCGATGGTGCGCAAGGCCGCCGTCGACAGGCGCAAACGAATCACTTGGCCCAAGGCCTGGCTGTACAGCGAGGTCGACTGCAAATTGGGCAGAAAGCGCCGCCGGGTCTTGTTATTGGCGTGGCTGACGTTATTGCCAGCCATCACGCCCTTCCCGGTAATGCTGCATCGTCTGGACATGACACTCGATCCTATCGCTCTGCCCGTTTGGGCCGCATGCTTAGCGCCGCAAGGCTGCGGGCGGAGGCGTCCTTTTAAGGAACCGCCGCCAACCCGTCAAGACCACCGATAAATTTGACCTCAAGCTCCCATCGTCCGCCACAGTTTGCCATCCATCACATCGAGGAATGCCCTTTGTGTGAAGCGAGGCCAGAAAGGACCCGATGAGGAGCGCGATATCCTTGGTCACTTGTCCGGTTTTCACGGCCACCACGCCGACCCTCTCCACGCTTTCAGCGAACTTATGCTCCTCGGGCATATTGTCGAACCAGCCCCGGCACCACAAGCCCCCGGGGACCAGGTGCAAAACGTTCTTGCAAATGATCGGCTGTCGGAAAACGGTGCCGCCCAGGACGTTACGGATCGCCTCGTTCGGGGACCTATGCATTGTCCTGGAGCTTGAATTCCGTAATCCGGTCGTCATCCGGTATACTGGTTGCGCATTTGAGGCTGACCCGGTGTTTCTTGGTGACCCCAGCCGCATCGACTGTGATCTGATCGCGGGTGTCGTCGCCCACTTCCATACTGAGGTCGTGGTACAACAGCTGGATATCGAGTTAAGTCAGGCGCACCGATTGGCAATATCCTAGGATTGCCGCCGGTTGGGACCTGCTCGCAGGCTTGACTAGAGGCGATCGGCACGTGCCGTGATATCGGGCTGCGGTGAGGTTGCCATGGCTGGAAGCACCTCCTCGACATCTCCAACCCAGGTACAGAGCTTTTGCGCCCGTTGGTCCGCAAAACCGCCTTCGACGGTCCTGGCAATCAGATCGTCGAATGCCGACCAATATCCTCCAATGTTGACAACGATCACAGGCTTTTCGTGCAGCTTTAGTTGACGCCAGGTCAGGATTTCCAAGGCTTCATCCAGGGTCCCCAGTCCGCCGGGAAGGATCACAAAACCGTCGGACAGATCGAACATTCGCCGTTTGCGCTCGTGCATGCTGTCAACGACGATCAATTCACTCAATCCCGGGTGGCCGACCTCCAGGTCCCGCAGAAATCCCGGGATGACCCCGACGACGTGGCCGCCGGCCTGGAGTACGGCTTCGGCGAGGATTCCCATCAGTCCGATGCCGCCACCCCCATAAATCAGGCGGATTCCCCTCTCGGCAAGAAGTGTTCCCAGCCGGGCCGCCTGGTCAGCATGCCGTGGGTCGGTGCCCAGGCGCGAGCCGCAAAATACGCAAAGGGAAGCGATTCCTGTCATACGATTATCCTAATCTGCTATGTTCTATCGTCTAGCCGGCATTGAACGTCGCATTGATAGCCTGTCGGTACGGCTCCGGAATCCCCAACGGCCCGTCTGTATCCATCGCAGGTTCCCTGTTGTAAAATGACGGGAATCGTCGACGTCATCACATTGGATAATCAGCTTTGCCTGTGCGCCCTCCCGTCGGCACGCTGTTTTGCCATGCAGATCGAGGTGAGCCATGAATCGGCCCGCGGTCGTCATCGGGTTCGGATTGGTGGTTGTTGCCATGGCCATCGGACTAAATTTCTTGTCCTGGCAGGAGGAAACGGGCAGCCCTGTTGTGCCGCCGCCGTCCCCCGAATTGGCGCCTGTCGCACCTGCGCCCACGGCCAGCCTTGTTGGCGCATCGCCCATCGTTGGCGGGCAGCCGACAACCCCGCTGGATCAAGCCAAGTCGGATGGAATTGGCCGGCCCGCAGTTCCCACCTTCGATGTCGTCCGCGTCAATCCGCAAGGCGATACCGTCATCGCCGGACGAGCGGAACCGGGGGCGAGGGTTATCGTTCGCGATGGCGACACTGTGATCGGTGCGGCCACGGCGGATGGACGCGGCGAATGGGTCGTCGTTCCTGAACGACCCTTGCTGCCAGGCCATCATCAATTGGGGCTCGAAGTCGTCTTGGGCGAAGGCAAGGATCCCGCGAAATCCGAGACGGTCGTCATGTTGGTCATTCCTGAGAAGGGCAAGGACATTGCCGGCCAACCAGCCAGCGAACCAGTAAAGCCGCTGGCGCTTCAGGTGCCGCGCGATGGCACCGGCGCAAGTCGCGTTTTGCAGTCGCCCAATGCTCCCAGCCCCGGCGTGGCGGAAGCCAATGCCGCACGTCAGCCAGGGATCTCCCCTGGTTCAGGGAGTGGTGTGTTCGTCATCCCACCCCCCGTATCGACGGCATCGGCTGTGGTGTCGACGTTGAGCGTCGAGGCCATCGACTATGGCGAGTCCGGAAGCATCACCCTCAGCGGAAAATCCGAACCATCGGCCGTCATACAGCTCTACCTGGATAACAGCTTCATTGGTCGGGCACGAACCGCACCCGATGGCACGTGGTCGCTAACGCCCGAACAGCATGTGCCGACTGGCATTTACAGTCTGCGCGCCGATCGCGTCGATGCCGATGGTAAAGTCGTGGCCAGGGTTGAACTGCCTTTTTCCCGGGCGCCGTCTTTGGCTCAGCTATCTCCCGGAAATTACGTGATCGTGCAGCCAGGCAACAGTTTGTGGCGCATAGCCCGACGGACCTATGGGGATGGCGTTCAGTATACCGTGATCTATGACGCCAATCGCGATCAGATACGCGATGCAGACTTGATCTATCCAGGTCAGGTCTTCGCCTTACCTGCCACGAACTGAGCCTTGGGCTACACCAACGCTGACTCTTTGGCAGCCAAGCGGCTCCTGCTGTATGCCGAGACCGCATGGCATGGGTGTCGGATCGTCCGGCCCCTTCGAACGGCTCAACCGAAGGAGTCGTTAGAGATAACCACGCCACCATCGCCGTTATCGTCGCTGAGCGAGTAGCCCTTTATGTCGTCGCTGTCTGTGTTGGTCAGACGCACCGAGACAGAATTGTCGCCACCGAACGTGATGACCGTATCGCGACCTTCCTGGGCAATGGACAGATCATCCAGCGAGAAATTGTCACCCTCGAAACGTAGGGCATCGCCAAAGGAGAAGTCGCGAACGACATCTTGTCCCGATCCGTCGCCAAAGAGGAAAGTATCGTGACCAGAGCCACCGAATAGGGTGTCGTTGCCGGCTCCGCCCTGGATGAGGTCATTTCCCGCATCGCCGCGCAGTTCGTCATTGCCTAAGCCGCCGGACAAGAAGTCGCGGCCTTCGCCTCCGGTCAAATTGTCATTGCCAGCTCCGCCGTCCAGGGTGTCGTTGCCGGCACCGCCCGACAGCTGGTCGTTGCCGTCGCCGCCACTTAGCGAGTCGTTGCCCCCACCGCCGCTCAAGCGATCATCGCCGGCACCGGCATCCAGCGCATCGTCGCCGGCGCCGCCGGTCAACTGGTCATTGCCATCACCGCCGAAGAAGGCGTCGTTGCCGGCGCCGCCTTCCAGCTGATCGTCGCCGGCACCACCGATCAACATGTCGTCGCCGTCGCCGCCGCTTAGGC
>CAMCUA010000291.1 GCA_945878455.1 Asaia bogorensis
CATGACCGCGGTGGCGTAATCTTGCAGCGCGTCTTGGGCGAACTCGGGGAATTCCGTCCAGGCGTTGTGATCGACCACGCAGACGGTGCCCAAGGCATAGCCATCTGGCGTGATCAGCGGCGCGCCGGCATAAAAGCCGATTTTCGGCTCGCCGGTCACCAGGGGGTTCTGGGCAAAGCGCGGATCGGCGGCGGCATCGGAGACCACGAACACCCCGCGCTGCTGAATGGCGTGGGTGCAGAACGAAATCATGCGCGGCGTTTCCTTGGCGTCGAGCCCGACCGAGGCCTTGAACCATTGGCGGTCACGATCCACCAACGAAATCAAGGCCATGGGAGACCCGAACAAGCGCGAAGCCAAGCGCACGATACGATCGAACCGCTCTTCGTTGGGAGTATCCAGGACTTGGTAGGAATACAGCGCGGCGAGGCGGCGTTCTTCTGCGAAGTCCATTTGGGCCATGGTTGAGATGTTACCGCAGCGCAAGGGTTGAGATACCGCAACCAGGGTATCAATATACCAAGTTGGCTAGAGCCTTAGACAAGACAATCGCACTTTGCAATATTAGGTATATTAACTAGGTCCGAGGGCTTGCGGCGGGATGGCGCTTGTCATCCGCATGGATCGCCGGTCCTTTGTCTAAGAAGTCTACGGTAGGGGTGGCCGGACTTAGGCGGCCGGCCGTGCGCCGTTCAACGTGCCGCGCAGGCACAGCAGTGCGGCCAGGGTCAGCGCCGTGAAGGCGGCGCCGGCCAGGAAGGTACCTTGCGGGCCGCTCAGGTCAAACAGGGCGCCGGCGATGATGCTGGCCGCCAACAGGGCCAGGCCACTGACCAGATTGAACACGCCGAAGGCCGTGCCGCGCAGCTCCTGCGGTGCCGCATCGGCGATCAGCGTCGACAGCAGGCCCTGGGTGAAGCCCATGTGCAGGCCCCACAGCAGGACGCCGACGGCAACCCCGGCGACGCCGGTGGCAAGGCCAGCACCAGGTCGGCCGCCACCAGCAACAGCAGGCCGACGATCAACGCCGTCACCCGGTTCATGCGGTCGGAAAGAACACCGACCGGATAGGCCGACAGCGCATAGGCGAGAGCGGTCAGGAACTTGCGCTTGCCCAGCCAGTCGCTCAAGGCGCCGGAGAAGACCTTGGTGATCGATGCTGTCGCTTCGGCGATGCCTTCGATCATGCCGACCGCCAGAACCGACATGCCCAGCACCGTGACCATGTAAACCGGCAGCTAGGCGTGGATCATCTCGGAGGAGACGTCCATCAGCAGTGACACGCAGCCGAGCGCTCAGACTCCACCGGGGATTTCCCGCCAGACGGCGGCGCGCTTTGGCGTCGGCTCGCTCATGTGTTCCTTACAGGGCGAAGTACGCGTAGGCCCATACCGTCAGCGCAATCGCCGCCACGACCCACAGGACGACGACGACGATGGCGGCTGCTCGGTTGGCCGGGGCGCGGCCCATGGCGTCGGCTTTGGCCTTGCATTCGGCCATCAGGCCGTCCGGCATTAGCCAGACCACCAGCAACAGGCCGGCCGGTACCAGGATGACATCGTCGAGATAGCCGAGCACCGGGATGAAATCGGGAATAAGATCGATCGGGCTTAACGCATAGGCGACGACGATAACGGCCAACGCCTTGGCGTACCAAGGCATGCGCGGGTCCTTGGTCGCCAAGTAGATGGCCGTCAGGTCGCGCTTGATGCCACGCGCCCAGGCGCGCAGGCTGTCGGCCAGTTTCACGACAATGTTCCACCCCACCGGTTTTGCCCGGACGATCCTACTCACCGCCGCTCGACTTGTAACGCTTGGCGGCGGCGCCAAACGAAGCGCGGAACGAACAAGGCGATGGCAAAGCCGACGGCCGGCAGCAGCGCCTGCACCAGCACCCAGACGCCGACGATACGCCGGTCGCCGCCCGAGGCCAGAGCCACGGCTTCGGTCGTCACCGTCGCCACCCGCCCGGCGCCGAGCAGCAGGGTCGGCAGATACTGCCCGACGCTGACCGCCAGGCCGACCGCCAAGGCCGTCAAGCAGGGCGCCAGCAGCAGCGGCAGGCGCACCCGCCAGAAGGCCCGGTTGGGCGTGGCGCCAAGCGTGCGCGCCGTCATCGTCCAACGCGGATCGAGCCGGCGATAGGCCGCGCTCAGCGACAGATAGACATAAGGCAGCACGAACAGCGCATGCCCCGCCGTCACCGGCCAGAAGCCCGGCGCCGCGCCCGCCGCCTCGGCGGCGATGGCGAGACCGAACAGAAAGGCCGCCTGCGGTACGATCAGCGGCAGGTAGAGGACGCGCAGCGCCGCCCGTCCACCTGGCCTACCCCGGCGCACCTCGTTCTCCAACACCGCCAGCACCAGGGCCAGCGCCGCCGCCGTGGCGATGGTGCCGATGAGCAGCGAGGTGGCCAGCGGTCCGCCGATGCTGGGCAGCGCGTCCACCCAATGCTCCGCCGTCAGGGCGGCCGGCAGCGCATCGGGAAAGCGCCACAGGCCGGATACCGAGGCCAGGGCCAGTCCGCCGATGCCGAGAAAGGCGCTGGCGCTGGCGAACGTGATGGCGCCGCCGCCGAGGGCCGCCAACGGCGTATCGCAACGGCCGCGGCCGCCGCCGGTCAGCCAGCCCTTGGCGAGGACCGTGACGACGGCTTCGCCGAGCCGCCACAGGCCGAGTGCCGTCAGCGTCACGCCAAGCTGCAACACCGCTCCAGCCGAAGCCTGAAAGCGCATGGCGAGTTCCGCTGCCTGGAACCAGCGCAGCACGGCGACGCTCAGCGTCGGCGGATTGGTCGGCCCGAGGATCAGCGCGACATCGACGGTCGAGGAGGCATAGACGATGACCGCGTAGACCGGCAAACGGATCAGCGGATAAAGCCCCGGCGCCACTGCCTTCAGCCAGGCGGTCAGCGGCCGGTAGCCGAGGCCGCGCGCCACCGCGAGGCGCCGCGTCGCGTCGAGCTGGGGCAGGGCGGCCAGGCTCAGCAGCAGCAGGAAGGGCACTTCCTTGACGATCAACCCGGCCATCATGGTGATGCCCCACGGATCGTGGACGATCAACAGGTCGGCCGGCCGCTCCCAGCCTGTCGCCCAGGGCGACAGCAGGCGGGCCAACAGCCCCGATGGCGCGATCAGGAAAGCGAAACCGAAGGCTGCCGCCGCATGCGGCACCGCCAGCAGCGGCGAGGTCAGCCGCACGATCCAGCGATACAGCCGCGTGCCGCTCGCTCCGGCCAGGAACAGCAGCACGATGCCGAGCGCCACCGCCGTCGTGACCAGCCCGCTCAGCAGGCTGACCAGCACCGACCGCCACAGGCCCGGCTCGGCGAACAGACCGCTCCAGGCGGCCGTGCCGAATGCCGTGCCGCCCAAGGCCGGCATATAGCCCAGCGCCGGCAGTAGCACGCCGGCCAGGCCGGCCACGATCGGACCGGCCAGCAACATCGCCGCCAAAAAGGGTGCCGCGCGCAACATGGAACGACCTTAACCGAAACGCCGGACCAATGGAGAGAATCGCCTCCGCCGTCCCCCCCCCCTCTCCCTGTCCCTCCCCCTCGCCGGCTTCGCCGGCAAGTATCCAATGGCGGCGAAGCCGCCGGG
>CAMCUA010000292.1 GCA_945878455.1 Asaia bogorensis
CGCAAATAAAAGAAAGGGGCTTGGCGAGGAAAAAAGAAACGTCGCATAATCAACCAGCCAAGAGAGACGTCATACCCGGGCAAGTTCACTTGTATTGACCGGCCTGGAAATCGCCACGATTGAGCTTGGCCCAGAATTCGCGGTATGCGGCGCTGGCCGCATGTACCGGCTCAACGAAAATGGCGTGATTCTTGCCCTGAATGTCGGCCAGCGTGTAGCCCATCGCGCCCAGGAAATTCTGATTGGCGGTGATGATCCCGCCATCAAGGTTGAATTCGATGACCGCCTGCGTCCTATCAATGGCCTGCAACTTGGCCTTGTCTTCATGCGCCGAAATTAGGGCGGGATCGGGGGCAATGGCGGTCAGGTTGGGGGCGGGCATGGTTGGCTTCCCTTATGGTCGGCGAATGGGACCAAGTATTGGACGCGTCGGAACTCGCAGGCATGCTGACGATGTGGATGCCTGCCGTCACGCACCTAGAAACGAAATTGTCCGACGTAGTATCCGACGAGGCGTGGGATAATTCCAGCTTCCATGCCGGACGGTGGAGGGTACAGACCCGGCTAGTCTGCACGCGTGCGGATTGCTGCCATACCATAGCTGCAACCTGCCCAGTCGGTGACCCGCTTCAGGGCAAATTTGCAAGTCTGGGCCTCAGCGTCAATGGAGCACTTTTCCGCGAACTCAATCGCGGCGTCGATTGCGACTGGCGGGCCGGTTTTGCGGTTGAGATGTACTCTGCAAAAATGCAGGATACATGTGGTTCCGATGGAGGCACCGCATGCCCGCCAGCCGGCAAGCCCGCAGCCCGGAGTTTCTCGCCGCCGCCCGCTACATGGCCCGCTATCCGCACGGTCGGTGCCGTCCGGTGGGCGTGGGGTCGGGCGCAGGGTGCGCCGACCGGGCGGGCGCGGCCGATTTCATCCGTGCCCAGGCTTGGCGGATCGGTCAGCGGCGGGCGGCGGCCATGGGCTATGGACGCGACCTTGGCCGCCTGGAAGACCACGTCATGGGGGCCCCGTGTCCGGCGGCGCTGCGCCGTGACCTGATCGCCCGGCCGGACGACCCGGCCGTCGGCTGGCGCTTGATCCGCGAGCTGTGCCGGGCGCGGCGGTATATCAAGGCCAGCGTCGCGGCGCACTACAACCTGGGCTGCCTGGCCCGGGATGCCCGCCTGGAGGCGGCGTTGGCCGGTGAAATCGCGCTTTGGCTGGTGCAGCGCGCCGCGATACGGCGCCAAGCCTCGCGGCGGGCAGCATGAGTCCCGCGATGACCGGACCAGCCGCCTCGCCGCTGATGGCGGCCTATCTGGCCGATGCCCGGCTGGCGCGCAGCCACCATGCCGGCATGGTCGGCCATTATGCCCGGGCCGTGCGCCGCGCCCGCCGGGAGGGTGCGCAGGCCGGGGAATCCAAGGCCAGGGTCGACGACCTGCTCGACGAGCTGCGCCATCACCGGCAGCGGCACAGGGTATTCAACCTATATATCTGGCGTATCGGCAATAGGGTAAATTGAGCCTAACAGGTACCAACGCGCGAAAATCTTTAAAAGTCCGCCGCTCCACAGGGTGGCTGCGCGTTCCGGGTGGGACTGACCGCGACTGAAACGGCGTTTGGCATGGAGACGGCCCGCATGGTGGAAATGCTGGTGGACCTGAACGCCGATGCGGTAGACCGTTCGGCCGCGTCCGATACCGATGCCGCTGGCGATACCGCGTCCACTGGCGATACCGATGCCGCCGCAGCGGCGGTCGACCCAGCCGTTCTGGCCTTTTACCGCTTCATCGACGCCCGGCGGCGCTACAACCGCCTGCCGGCGACGGCGCGCATCGACGATGCTGGCGGCGTCGAGGCGGCCTAGCACGCCTACGATCGGGCCGACGTTGCCATGCGCGACGCCCCCATCGCCACGACGCGGGGGGCGCGCGCCGCGCTCAGCTATCTGATGATCGGACTCGAATCCTTCGAACCCGGCGGTTGGAGCACCCCGGTCCTGCGCAACATGATGCGCTTCCTGCGCCGCCAGCCGAACCAGCGCCGGTCCGGGCAAGGCTAACCTCCGGGAAAGCCGGCGCCATCGTTGTTTCAGTACTCCCCCCTCTCCCTGTCCCTCCCCCCTGGAGGGGGAGGGACAGGGAGAGGGGGGTGGTCGTGCTCAGCGCTTGAATACGGATTCCGCTCCGGCGCGGGCCGCTTGCTTGGCCTCGATGGCGTCGCGCACCCGGGCGATTTCGGCTTCGAGCACGGCGATGTATTCGGCCAGCGCTTCGATGGACATGATCTCCAGGTTTTTTTTCGGTGCCGGCCGGTGCCGGGGTTCCAGGTCTTCCAGGTCCATGGCGGTGCTCTCCAAGCTTAACGCGACCGAGGAGTCATAGTCCAAACCCGGGTGCATCGGCCAGCACTGTACGGTGGCCCATCCTTCGAGACGCCCCTGCGGGGCTCCTCAGGATGAGGTTATTAAAGAAACGACCTCATCCTGAGGAAGCCGCTACGCGGCTGTCTCGAAGGATGGGCCGCCGCGCGAGCCCTCGATGCGGCTTCGCCTTGCAATCGTCGCGGGGGGATTTTAGACCCAATCGGTGCGTCGACAGAAGGAAGCATCCGATGAGTGAAGCCGCTACCCCCACCTTGCCTCCCGACATGGCCTGCGTCGAGATCGACGGCAAGGGCGGGCCCGAGGTGTTGAAGCCGGCGCGCCGGCCGTTGCCCAGCCTCAAACCCGGCGAGGTGCTGATCCAGGTCGCCGCCGCCGGGGTCAACCGGCCCGACGTGGTGCAGCGCCAGGGACTGTATCCGGCGCCGCCCGGCGCTTCCGACCTGCCAGGGCTGGAGGTCGCCGGCCGGGTCGTCGCCTTGGGGCCGCGCTTGAGCGGCGAAGGCGGTGCTACCGCCGCCGGTCCGTGGCGCATCGGCGATAGGGTCTGCGCCCTGACCAATGGCGGCGGCTATGCCGAATACGTGGCCGTGGCGGCGGACCATTGCCTGCCGGTACCGGCCGAGTTCGGCCTGATCGAGGCCGCCGCGCTGCCCGAGACCTGTTTTACCGTGTGGAGCAATGTGTTCGAGCGCGCCGCGCTCAAGCCCGGCGAAAGCCTGTTGATCCATGGCGGGTCGAGCGGCATCGGCACCACGGCCATTCAGATCGCCCATGCCTTGGGCTCGCGGGTGATCGTCACCGCCGGCAGCGCGGAAAAGTGCGCCGCCTGCCTGCGCCTCGGCGCCGACCGCGCCGTGAACTATCGCGACGAGGATTTCGTCGAAGCGGTCAAGGCCTTCACCAACGGCCGGGGCGTCGATGTCATCCTCGACATGGTCGGCGGCGATTATGTCGCCAAGGACATTGCCGCCCTGGCCCCGGACGGCCGCCTGGTGTTCATCGCCTTCCTCAAGGGGCCGAAGGTCGAGCTAAACCTGATGCCGGTGATGCTCAAGCGCCTGACCATCACCGGCTCGACCCTGCGCTCGCGCCCCGACGCCGCCAAGGCCGCCATCGCCACGGCGCTGCGTGCCCGCGTCTGGCCGCTGATCGAAGCCGGCCAGCTGCGCCCGGTCATCCACGCCACCTTCCCGCTGGCCGCCGCCGCCGATGCCC
>CAMCUA010000293.1 GCA_945878455.1 Asaia bogorensis
GTTGGTGCACCGGCTGCGTCTGGCCGAACTGGCGCCCGAGGCCTTGGCCTTGGCACAGGCGGTATGTGGGCGGGATGGTGCTGCGGAAGCAGCGGTACGCAACGCCCTCCTGGCCGGCCATGCTGCTATGGCGCCCCGTCTCGCTGGGCGCTTTGCGGACCGCAATGTTTACAGCGGCGGCCTGCCCGAAGGCCGCTACAATAAAATGAAGTGGTGAACGGCCGGCGCTGCTTTTACAGCCAATCGCCGCCGGTCAGCGGGATCATCTGGCCGGTGATGAAGCTGGCCCAACCGGATAGTAGATAAATGATCAAGGCCGCCGCTTCGTCAGGGTGGCCGCCGCGCTTCAGCGGCACCATCTCGGCGCGTGCCGTCATGTGGGCCGCGTTGCGGCCGGCCCAGCGCTCGTGGAATCCGCTGGCGACGAAGCCCAGCCGCACGCCGTTGACCAACACCCCGTGCGGCGCGCCCTCGCGGGCCAGGCCCTGCACCAGGCATTCGGTGCCGCGCTTGGCGACGGCGTAGGGGAAGGACTGGGCGCTGCCTCCGTGCAGCGCCGATTCGGTTCCGGTCAGCACGACGCGCCCGCCTGTGCCCTGTGCCCGCATGGCGCGCAGGGCGGCCCTGGCGATGAAGAACGGGATATTGAGATTGAGTTCGATGTCGCGGCGCCAGGCCGCTTCGTCCATCTCGTCCCAATGCGCGACATGGGTCAGCCCGCCGGCCAACATAACCAGGGCATCGATGCCGCCGGCCTGTTCGGTAAAGTTGGCCACCAGACGCTGGCAGTCGGCCTCGCCGTCTAGTGCGCACGCCAGCGGGATTAGCCGACCGTCTGCGGCCGCGGGCAGCGGACCGCCATTGCCATGGGCGCCGACGATGCCGTCCGAACCGGCACGCAGCATGGCGATGACCGCTGACCCCAGGCCGCCGCTGGCGCCGGCGACCAGGACCCGGCTGCCTTGCGGCAAGGCGGGGATCCAGTCGGGCCGGACGAACGGGCTGCGCGGCTCAGGCACTGGCCACCGGCGCGGTTCCGTAACAGCGGCGGAGCACGCTGGCCGAGCGGGCGACGTCGGCCAGGGGATCGTCAGCATTCAGCATGCGTTGCTCAATAGATACCCAGCCGTCGTAGCCGATGGCCCGCAGATGGCGCCCGAGTGCGCCATGATCCACCCGACCCGTTCCGCCAAGCACGCCCAGGCCCGGCTCGTTGGCATGGAAGTGCACCAAGTACGGCTGCACGGCCGCGAAGGTCGCCGGCCTGGCCTCGTCGTTCTCGATCAAAGCCTTGGCGTCGAGCTGGACACGTAAGGCGGGATGGTCCACCGCCGTCACTAGGCCCAGGGTGTCGGCGACCGTATTGATGAAATCATCATCCGCCGGTCCAAGCGGTTCGAAGCAAAAGACGGTGCCGTGCCCTTCAACGCGGCGGCAAAGGCGATTGAGGAAAGCAATGGCGCGCCGTCGCGCTTCGGCGCGTGCGACGTCGCCGCGCCGTCGCCCGGCGCCCCAGATCAGGGTGCGACCGCCCAGGTCACGGCAAACCTTGGAAAGGTGTGTCATGAAGTCGAGCAGCGGTCCCTCATCGCACTCCTGCCCAAACAGTATCAGCCCCGGTTGGTCGTAGAGCAGCGAGTGCAGGCCGACGACCTGAAGGCCCGCACCTTCCACCTGACGGCGGTAAGTGGCAACCTGGGCGGTCGTAAGACCATGCCACGTATCGTGCCAAACCCGGCTCGGCGCCACCTCGATACCAGTGAGTCCGATGTCAACGAGCCTAGTCAACTCATTGCCGTGGTTATAGGCCGTTAAGGCGATATTCGAAGCGGAGAGATGCATGGCTCTTATGGCCGGCAAGAGGTGCTGAGATTGCTTTGGGGATACTGTCGACCTACCTTGCCCGGGTATCACGGACAAAAGATATCTCGTCCTGCGACGAGTTCTGCCCGCAATGCTTCCTGCACGGTGGGATGGATTGCCCACTCCGGTAAAGGGTGGCCGGCGGTAAGGGCGGCCCGCACTTCGGTGCCGCTGATCGTCATAGCGCCTGGTGTGCTGACGTAGCTGCTGCGAACGGGATCCCAACCGACTGGATCGAAGAAGATCGGTTCGATGCCGATGTCGCCTATGGTATCGAACAAGCGGCGATTGTCGTTCGGTCCATAAAAGTTCCCGACGCCGGTATGATCGCGGCCGATGATGATGTGGCTGCATCCCATGTTCTTGCGGCAAAGAGCGGTAAACACTGCCTCCCGCGGTCCTGAATAACGAGGGTAGGTGGATAAGCATCCAAGGATTGCTTGGCCTTTCGGGTAGATGCCGACATCCAACAGTGTCTCATAACTACGGATAATGGAGCTGGGCAAGAAATCGCCGGACTTGCGCGGGCCGATCACGGGGCTGATGAACAGGCCATCCGCATGGGTTCGCTCCAGGGCTTTCAACTGGATGTATTCGTGCGCCCGGTGCGGAACATTGCGCCCATGAAAGGCAACGACCCGGGTCCATCCTTTCTGGGTGAAAACGAAGCGTGTCTGTTCGGCGGTCAACTCATAGGCCCGATAGGGAGACGGCAGCCGTTCGATCAATTTTACCGGTCCTGCCACAAGCATTGCGCTTCCGGCCATCAAGCGGGCCACGCCGGGATGCTCTGTCGATCGTGTGCCGAACCAACGCTCGGCAAGACGGGAGAGATCGATCTCAAACCTTTCGGTGACATCCATCAGGACGTGCGGTTTGCCGCCGGCCGACGCCAAGACGAGCTGCTGACCGGCGACAGGCGTGCAACCCTGCGGCGCCTGCAGGATCAACGGCATGCTCCAAGGCGTGCCATCAGGAAGGCGATGGTGGTCGAGCACACCCTCAAGCGCCTCGCGCCCCATGAAGCCGTTGACGGGGGAGAACATGCCCAATGCCATCTGCTCGGCATCGCTTAGCGTGGTTTCGGGCAACGTCGTGACCGGCGGATTGGCCGCATCCGAAACGTCGCGCGGCGATGCCCATGCCAGGTTCAAACGGCCGCCGTGGGGTTCGGGCAATAGCGAAAAAGGCTCGCTCGTTCCGCTGGCCTGATCTCCCGCCGTGAACTCGCGGACCAATTTGACCACCATGGTCGCGCAGTTGATCGGATAGTTACCGACGGCGGTTTCGGCGGCGAGCACCAAACCGTCGGCGCCATCGCTCAGGGTGTTGAAGATGTCGTTTACTTCGGCGCGCGTCGGCGTCGGGGCCAGGACCATGGTTTCCAATAGATTGGTGGCGACATAGACCTTACGGTTCAGCCGCTTCGCCGTGCGGATGATGTGTTTCTGGGTCGCCGGAATGCGCTCGATCGGGATTTCGCGCGACAGGTCGCCCCGGTCGATGAGGATGGCGTCGGATTTTAAGGCGATGGCATCGAGATGATCGAGTCCATTGCGGCATTCGATCTTCGATATCACGAAGGCCTCGCCCGCCAAGGCGCGCAACTCGTCCACGTCCTCGGGCCGGTTGGCGAAGGATAGCGCAACATGGCGCACACCCAAACGCTTGCCGATGGCGACGGCCGCTCGGTCC
>CAMCUA010000294.1 GCA_945878455.1 Asaia bogorensis
CGACATCGGCGAGATCGATGCGGACGGCTATATCCGCATCACTGACCGCAAGAAGGACATTATCGTCAACTCAGGCGGCGACAACCTGTCACCGCAGCGGGTCGAGGGCCTGCTGACACTGGAACGCGAGATTGCCCAGGCCATGGTCCATGGCGATCGCCGCCCACATCTGGTCGCCGTGCTGGTTCCCGACGCAGATTGGATGCGCGATTGGGCCAAGGAACACAACGCACCCAACGATCTTTACGAACTGGCCGAGGATGCCGACTTCCACAAGGCGCTGAGCGAGGCTGTGGGGCGCGTCAGCGCCAACCTATCGAACATCGAGAAGGTGCGCCGCTTTATGATTGCCGATGCACCTTTCTCCGTCGACAACGAGATGATGACGCCGACGATGAAAATCCGCCGCCACAAGATCCGCGCCGTCTATGGGGAGAAACTGGAGAAGCTATACGGCTAGCGCTCGCCCAACACGTCGAGCATATCGTAGAGCCCCGGCGGTCGGTCCACCGCCCATAGCGCGGCGCGCAAGGCAACGGCGGAGTAAAGCCCGCGGCCATGCACCCGGTGCGTGATCTCCAGACCGTCGTGTGTTCCGTAAAAGTACACGCTAAACACGCCGGCGGCTTCGCCGCCGCGCGTCGAGGCAAAACCGATGGAACCGCGCGTACGTGCCGGTACATCGCCGTCCAATCCACGCACCGCCACATCCTTGAGATCGACACCCCGGCCCTTGGCCGCCGCTTCACCCAATGCCAGCGCGGTGCCCGACGGAATATCGCGCTTGCGTCGATGCACCTGGTTCAATACTTCGATGTCGTAATCGTCGTCGAGCAGGCGAGCCAGCCGTTCGACCGCCGCAGCCATCACGGCATTGACCAGGCTCATATTGGGCGCGCGCACGATGGCAGCCTTGCGGGCGGCCTCGCGCAATATCCCTTCCTGAGCGTCGCTGAGACCGGTGGTCGCTGCTACCAGCGCCTTGCCGTGACGCGCCGCCAATTCCGCATGGCGCGCCGTGGCCGCCGGCAACGTGAAGTCGATCACCGCGTCGGCCGAGGCGAACAGGGCATCAGCGTCGTCGATGGCCGCGATCCCCGCCGGGCCGGCACCGGCCAGTTCGCCCACGTCATGACCGACCTTGGCATGACCGGGTCGCAGCACACCGCCGGCGAATGTCACCCGGGGTGAACGCATGACCTCGGCCACGCAGAGCCGGCTGATGGTGCCGGTGCAACCGGCGACGCCGATGCGGGGGAGTTTGTTTGAGCGATCCGAATTCATGGCCGTTCCTCACATACGGTCTCATCCTGCGGAGGCGCAGAGCACCGTCTCCGTAAGACAAGGTTGTTGATCAGAGCACCGGCTTGTCGCGGTAAAGCGCGATGACCGAGGTGGTATCCGCCTCTGAATGTCCATGCGCGATCATCATGCGATGAATTTCGGTCGATAGTGCCGTCATCGGCATCGGCGTTCCCGTCGCCCGGCCGAGTTCCATCACCATGTTGAGGTCCTTCATGATGGTGCGCAGGTGGCCGGCCGGGGAAAAATCGCCAGAGACCATTTTCGGCACCGACTGGCGCAGCAGAAGGGAATCGCCCCGCCCACCTTCCAACGCCTCGGGGATGCGCATGGCATCGATACCGGCATTCATGGCGAGTTGTACCGCTTCGGCGATCACCGACTTGCAACCGCCGACGATCACCTGATTGATCAACTTCGTCGTCTGGCCCGAACCGGCCGGCCCCATCAGGGTGTATTTCCCCGACAGGTGGGAGACGACGGATTTAGAGCGCTCGAAAGCCGCCCCATCGCCACCGGCCATAACGGCCAGCGTGCCGGCCGCCGCGCCCGGGGGACCTCCAGACATCGGTGCATCGATCCACTGCGTACCGGTGTCGGCCAACAGCTTGGCGGCAAACTCGCGGCTCAACCTCGGGTCGATAGTCGACATGTCGACCAGGATCTTGCCCTTGCCGGCACCCGCGGCGATGCCCTTGGGTCCAAACACCACGTCCTGTACGGCAGCGGTATCGGAGACACAAACGATGACAATGTCGCTCGACCGCGCCACATCGGCAGCACTACCGAGCAACTTGGCGCCGGCAGCGACCGCATCCTGTACCTTGTCTGGCGCGCGCGCCCAGATCGCCACGTCGAAGCCGGCCTTGAGCAGGCGCATTGCCATTGGTTTACCCATCAGGCCGAGCCCGATGTAACCGACCTTCGCTTTCTTTTCTGCCATTGCTTCCTCCCGCTTTGCTCGCCAGTTCCCAGCGATCATGCCACGGCTCTAGACGCTGTAATACTCCCGATACCAGGAGATAAATAGCGGGATGCCCGCGTCGATGGGAACGCGCGGCTTAAATCCGAAATCCCGGGTCGAGTCGGCAATATCGGCGAAAGTCTCCTTCACGTCGCCTTCCTGCATGGGCAGCAGTTCGACGACCGCCTTCTTGCCAAGCGCTTGTTCGATCAACCCGATGAAACGCATCAACGGCTCCGACCGGTGGTTGCCCAGGTTGTAGATGGCATAGGGTGGGTTATCCGCACCACCGTCCGCCGGCGGCCGGTCGAGGCAGGCCAGGATGCCTTCGACAATATCGTCGATGTAGGTGAAGTCGCGGCGCATATCGCCGTGATTGAAAACCGGAATCGGTTCGCCCTTGAGAATCTTGCGGGTGAAAATGAAGGCCGCCATATCCGGCCGACCCCATGGACCGTAGACGGTGAAGAAGCGCAGGCCAGTTTGAGGAATGCGGTATAGATGGCTGTAGGCGTGGCTGAGCAACTCAGCTGCTTTCTTGGTGGCGGCATAGAGCGAGACCGGATTATCCACCCGGTCTTCCACGGCAAACGGCAGCTTGCGGTTGGCGCCATAGACGGACGACGACGATGCATAGACGAAGTGGCGCATGGCCGGCAGTTTGCGCACGGCCTCGAGCAGCACCACCTGGCCTTCCAGGTTGGCGTGCGTATACGCAAAGGGGTTGGTCAGCGAATAACGCACTCCCGCCTGGGCGGCCAGATGCACCACCCGGTCAATGTCGGCATGGTCGGCGACGACACCCGCCATGGCGACACGGTCGGCGATGTCGACCTTGTGGAAGGTAAAGTCCCGGTTGCCCCCCAAGCGGGCCAGACGAGCCTGCTTGAGCGCGACCTCGTAGTAATCGTTGACCTCATCAATGCCGACCACCCGCTCCCCGCGATCCAGCAGCGCCCGGCAGACATGAAAGCCGATGAAGCCTGCGGCTCCGGTGACGAGTACGGCCATACCGATGATTCCCTTAGATGATGCAGCCGTTTCGTATAGCGGGACCCGCCAGCGAAATCATCCTTTGTATTCGCTTTCTCCCAGGTTGGGTCGGAAATGCCAACGATGCTATATTGCACTCGGACCCGTACAAAGAGGGTGCGCTTATCATAAATTTATGGCTGGTTGCATGGATTCCGTCAGAGTAGGCGCTGGATTCTCACGTCAAGTGCAACACCTGATGTTTTCAAGGAATGCCTCGGCGGGAGTTTTGTATCCGAGGCATTTTCTGGGCG
>CAMCUA010000295.1 GCA_945878455.1 Asaia bogorensis
CTGCTTGTCCGAAATGGTATCGAGCACGCGCTTGGCCAATGCCGTGCCGGCGAAGACCAGCGGCACCGACACGGCAAATAACCACCACGGCAGATCGGCGGCGGCCGGCCCCTCGACCGTCACCAGCAGACCGAAGTAGATCAGTTTTACAATGTGGCTGATGGTCTGCGTGACGGCCTTGGTGGCGACCACCTGATAGCGCGTCACCGGCGACTTCAGGAAGAAGGTGTCGAGAATCGGCCCGGTGACACCCGACGTCAGTTGTAAGGTAGCGACGATCAGGCCGCAGGCGGTAGGCGCGCCGCGCTTGGTGATGTCGAGCGCGTAGTTGCCGCGCATCGCCATGCCGACGAACGGCATGATGCCCAGCATCAGATAAACCATCGCCTTGTCGGGCACATACGCCAACCAGGCAAAGCAGCCGAGCGCTACCAGATTGCCGAAGATGAAGCCGGGCATCACCCGCCAGACGATGTGGCGGAAGTAAAGCACGGCGCGGCAGCCGTTGGAGGCAACCTGGATGATGCCCTGCAGCACCATCGCTTGGGACACGCTGAACAGCCAGATGCAGACGCCCATCAGGATGATGCCGCCGGCCATGCCGAAGATGCCCGAGAGGAAGGACGTCGACAGGACGGTAAACATCAGGATGGCAACGGTGCCGGCGGAGATCAATCTCGAACGGCCTCCCCGGCCGCAAAATGGGATTCGCGTGCCCGGAACCTACACGCTTCCCCCGCCTCCGCAAATGCGCCTCTTGGCCGGCAGCAACATGACGCCCCCCCTCTCCCTGTCCCTCCCCCTCACGGGGGGAGGGGACTTATGGAGCAACACCGCAGCACGTTGTCTGATGGACGTAAGGTGGCAGCAGCGTTCCCTCCCCCCGGCGGCTTCGCCGCCATTGGATATTTGCCGGCGGAGCCGGCGAGGGGGAGGGACAGGGAGAGGGGTAACACCGCCGCATCGGAATTGAATCCGCTTCCCCTACCCCGCCGCCACCGCCTTGAACCGCTCCGTGGCGCCGACCAGTGCGGCGATATAGGCCGGATTGTCCACCGCGTGCCCGGCCTCGGGGATGACCGAGTAGCTGGCCTCCGGCCAGGCCTGGGCCAGCTCGTCGGCGTTGCGCGTCGGACAGACCATGTCGTAGCGGCCCTGGACGATGGCCGCCGGGATGTGGCGGATGGCGCCGAGATTGTCGATCAACTGATTCTCGCTGAGGAAACAGCCGTTGGCCATGTAATGCGCCATGATGCGCGACATCGCCAAGGTCTCCGGCGATGCGCCGTGCGCGGGCGTGGTCGGCGGCACCAGGCTGGTGAAATTGGTCTCGTAGTTCTTCCACACCACGGCGGCGGGCATATGCACCGCCGAATCGGGATCGATCAGCCGGCGGCGGTAGGCAGCGAGCAAATCGCTGCGCTCGGCTTCGGGAATGAATTCCTTGAAGACCTGCCAGTTCTCCGGAAAGAAGACGCGCGTGCCGTGCAGCCACCAATCCAACTCGGCCCGCCGGCACAGCCAGATGCCGCGCACCACCAAGGCCGTGCAGGCCGCGGGATGAATCTCGGCATAAGCCAAAGCCAGGGTCGATCCCCACGAACCGCCGAACACCAGCCAGCGCGCGATGCCGAAATGCCGGCGCAGCCGCTCGATATCGGCCACCAGGTCCCAGGTGGTGTTATGCGCGATCTCGGCAAGGGGTTGCGAACGCCCCGAGCCGCGCTGGTCGAACAGCACGATGCGATAGTGCTCGGGATCGAAATAGCGACGCTGGTCCGACCGCGTGCCGCTGCCCGGCCCGCCATGCAGGAACAAGGCCGGCGCGCCGGCGGGATTGCCCGACTGTTCCCAATAAAGACAATGCCCGTCGCCGACATCAAGCATGCCGGTGGCGAAGGGTTCGATGGGTGGGAAGAAGGTGGTCTGGGTCACCGGCTGTGGTCATGAAAAGGCGCCTGGAGCGCCATCGTCCGAAGGCCAGTCTATCGACATATACCGACACACCGACCGTCAAATTAAGATAACATGCGAGGGCAACAAAAAAAGGGGCGTGGATGCGTAAGGTCATATTGTCGGTCGCTTTGGCTCTTGCCGTTTCGGCATGCGATTCGCCGCCGGAGGCCGGCGACATCGCGCAATCCTTGAACAGTTTGGCGGCTTCGACACCGGGCTTGGCCGGCGCAACGAAATACACAGTGAAGGACACCTACTGCTCGCCGTCGAAGGATAACTTCGCCTGTACGGCCACGGCGACGGACGGCAAAACAAGCTATAAGGTCCAGCTTCGCATGACCAAACAGGGCACGACGTGGACGTCCGAAATGCTGGGTGCGCCAACGCCCATCGCTTGATCCGAGTGAACCGGTCCTAAGCAATAGAGTTTCCACACACGAGATATGGCATACTTCGAAGTCGCTCTGGTTCTCGGCCTGATCGTATTGAACGGCCTGCTGGCCATGTCCGAATTGGCCATTGCGTCGTCGCGCGCCGCCAAGCTGCGGTCCCTTGTCGATCTCAATGTCAAAGGATCGCGTCGGGCCCTGGCGCTCGCCTCCAATCCGGGCCGCTTCCTGGCGACGGTCCAGATCGGCATCACGCTCATTGGCATCGTGGCCGGCGCGTACTCGGGGGCGACCTTCGGCGAACGGCTGTCCGATGGGTTGATGACGCAGGGCCTGCCCGAACACATAGCCGAACCGCTCGGTTTCAGCCTGGTCATCGGCCTCATCACCTACCTTTCATTGATCGTCGGCGAGCTGGTTCCGAAACAGGTCGCGCTGCGCAATCCGGAACGGGTCGCCTGCCTGGTGGCTCCGGCCATGACCATCCTGGCCAAGGTATCGGCACCCCTGGTCTGGCTGCTCGATCGCTCGGGCCGGCTGGCCCTTGGGTTGCTTGGCCAAGGTGGCGCCAAGAACGATACCGTCACCGACGCCGAAATTCATGCGCTGATCGCCGAGGCGGAATCAGCTGGCGTTTTGGAACCTGAGGAACGCTCCATGATTACCGGCGTCATGCGGCTGGGCGACCGGCGGGTAAGGACCCTGATGACGCCGCGCCTCGACGTGGAGATGATCGACATTCAAGACCCGCCGGCAAGAATCGGCGAACGCATGGCGGAAAGCGGTCATTCCCGTTTCATCGCCTACGAGGGATCGCCGGAGAAAATTCTGGGCGTGCTGCAGGCCAAGGACGTCGCCGCCGCCCTGCTCCGCCGGACCTCGCCCGATATCCGCAAGCTGGTGAAGAGCGCTCCGATCATTCCAGAGACGCTCGATGCCCTGGAAGTCGTCGGAATACTCAAGGAATCCCCGGTGCATTTCGGCCTGGTTTACGACGAATACGGTCAATTCGAAGGCATCGTCACGCCAGCCGATATCCTCGAAGCCATCGTCGGCGTCTTCCGGCATGGCGGTTCCGAACCGGAGCCCGATATCGTCGAACGGCGGGACGGCTCCTTGCTGGTTTCCGGCAGCGCGCCGATCGATCTGTTGTCG
>CAMCUA010000296.1 GCA_945878455.1 Asaia bogorensis
CGAACCAGTTTCGCGGCTTGGATGGGGAAGCCGCCGTCGATCTGCTCTTGGCCTTGAACGTCGCCAAAATGCTGGGCGACCTCAGTCCGTTGAAAAATGTCGGGCTACATAAGCTCAAGGGCGAGCGCCGGCATCAGTGGGCGATGACCGTCAACGGCCCATGGCGCATCTGCTTCACCTTCCGCGATCGCGATGCCGATGACGTCAAGATCGTCGACGACCACAAGGGGTATAGCCTAATGCCACCCATCGCCCATCCCGGCCGTCTGTTGCGGCGCGAACTCAAGGCCCGCGCGTTGAGCGCCAATCGGCTGGCGCTCGACCTGGGCGTTCCCTCCGGGCGTATCACCGACATTCTGAACGGCCGCCGCGCGATCAGCGCCGACACTGCCATCCGCCTGGGCCGCTACTTTGCCAATGGCCCGCAATTCTGGCTGGACCTGCAAGGCCAGTTCGACATCGCCGTGGTCGAAGAAAAACGCGGCGCGGAAATCGCCCGCCGGGTGAAACCGGCCGACGCCGCATAGCCGGCCTGTGGCGCGGTTGGCGCCGCCAATTTGACTCTCCGTTAACCATTGGCCCCTAGACTGCGGCCATGGTCGACCTCAATCCCCTTTCCGGCTCCGCTGGCTCCGCCGTCTCCCCGGCCAACCGCCAATCCTTCGATCAGGCGCGCCAGGCCAAGGTGCGGGCCGCGCTTTTCCAATCCGGCGAAACCGTCGAGGAAAAGCGTGCCTTGTCGCGCCTCGAAGCCTTCTTGTCCGCCGGCCGGCCGCCGCGCAGCGACGTGCCGCGCGGCTTCTACCTTAATATCAGCGTCTGAACCCGGCTGGGATTGCCAACGGGCTAGGCCACCCGCGTCAAGCCCGCCGCCCAAAAGGCGCAAGACCATCGCCGGGCGGATCGCCGCCTGCTATCGTTCGCACGATTGCCCTTGGCGCGAGGATCTGCCCGTTGTCCTTCCATCGAGTTTTTCTGATCGCCATGGTGGTCGTGGTCTCGGCTTGCGCGTCGGCCGTGGCCCAGGTCGGGCCTGGCAATGCCGAACTGCGCGCCTATACGGGCCTGCATGCGGCCGCTGCCACGGGCGATGTCGCCGACATCGAAAAGCGTATCGCCGCTGGCGAGGACAAGGAGGCGATGGATGCCCGCCTGCGCACGCCGCTGCATGTCGCCGCCTATCGCCGCCAATACGATGCGGCGCGCGCCCTGATCCGCAGGGGCGCCGATCCCAACAAGCTGGAAATCGATCTCTACGACATCGTCACCATCGCTGCTGTCGCCAACGACGTACCCATGCTGCGCCGTGCCCTCGACGGTGGCGGCAATCCCGGCAACGTCACCAGCCGCTATGACGGCACCGCCCTGATCGCCGCCGCCCACCTCGGCCATGTCGAGGTGGTGAGGATGCTGATCGCCGCCGGCGCGCCGCTCGATCATGTCAACAATCTGCATTGGACCGCCCTGGTCGAATCGATCGTGCTCGGCGACGGTGGGCGCAACCACACCGAAACCCTGCGTGCCCTGGTGCAGGCCGGCGCCAACCTGCAGCTCCACGACCGCTACGGCCAATCCCCCTTGCAGCTGGCCCGCACCCGCGGTCACACCGAAATGATCGCCATCCTCGAAGCCGCCGGGGCGCGCTGATGGTGAGTTCCCAGAATGGCCCCGCGCCCGCGCCGCGTGCTGGCCTGCCCCAGCGCAAAGCTCAAACGGAATCGACATGGCTACGAATGCGGAAACGGCGGCGATCCTGTTGCGTCAAGCCGCTCAGTATCTACGCGACGTCGGCAGCCGCCACCCGTCGATGGCGGCGAAGCTGGTCACCAATGCCGCGACCTTCGATCGGGTCGCCGACTTGGTCGAAAAAGATCCGCATGGCGGCGACCGGGTCGCCGCCAATGACACGGATTGAACGGCCGGCCGTGCCCGTGGAACAGCCGCTTGCGCCGCCGTCCCTCTGGCCGCCGGTTGCCGCCATCCTCGACTTCTGGTTTTCGCCCGCCGCCCGCCAGCTCTGGTTTGCCAAGGACGCTGAATTCGATGCCGAGATCGCCCGCCGCTTCGCCGCCGCCTGGCAGCGGGTGGCCGATGGCGATATCGGCGGCTGGCCGCGCACCGCCACGGGCGCCCTGGCCCTGGTCATTCTGCTCGATCAATTCCCGCGCAACATGTTTCGTGACACGGCGGGCGCCTTCGCCACCGACAAGGCCGCCCGCCTGCTCGCCGACGAGGCTCTGGCCCACGACCTCGACGCCGAACTGCCGCCCGAGCAGCGGCGCTTTCTCTACCTGCCGTTCATGCACAGCGAGGATGTAGCCGATCAACGCCGCGCCGTCGACCTATTCGCCCGCGACGGCGATGCCAACAGCCTCGACTACGCCCGCCGCCATTTCGCCATCGTCGAACGCTTCGGCCGCTTCCCGCATCGCAACGCCACCCTCGGCCGCCTCACCACGCCCGAGGAAGCAGCCTTCCTGAAAGAACCGGGTTCGTCGTTCTGAGTCGCGGGTTCCAAATTTCTCCTAACCCTGAGGAGCCGGCAAAGCCGGCGTCTCGAAGGGTGCGCCACCGCCGCGGTAGCTGCCCGCTTCTACCCCGCCACCTGCAACAGCATGATGCCAGCGACGATCAGCATCGCCGCCGCGATGCGCCGCACGCCGAAGCCCTCGCGCAAGCCGATGGCGCCGATGGCGGCGGCCATCACCACCGAGGTTTCGCGCAACACCGCCACATGCGCCATGGCGCCCTGGTCCATGGCATAGATCGCCAGGCCGTAGGCCAACGTGGCAAGCAAACCGCCGCCGACCCCCGGTCGCCAGTTCAGTCGCAGGTGGTCGAGCACGCGGCCGCGCCGCGCGACGAGGGTCGCCCCGACAATCGGCAGCGCCAAGGCGACGCTGAGCCAAAGCACGTAGCCCAGCGCCGATCCCGACCGGCGTACCCCCAGGCCGTCGGCCACCGTATAGGCGGCGATAGTCAGCCCCGTCAGCCCTGCCCATAGCAGCGGCATCGCCGATGTTTCCTGCCGCCGCCCGCCCCATAGCGAGGCGGCGACGATGCCGAACGAAGCGAGCCCGATACCCGCCATGCCGACGGCACTGAGGGTCTCGCCCGCGAACAGCGTCGCCAGCCCGGCAACCATGACCGGCGCTGAGCCGCGGGCAATCGGATAGACGACGCTGTAATCGCCGCGATAGGCCAGCAGCAGGGTGACAAAGTAGCCACAATGGATGACCGTCGACATCAGGATGAACGGCCAGGATTCCGTCGCCGGCGCGGCGACGAAGGGCGCCACCAGCAGGCCCAGCATCATCCCCGTGCCGGCCACCGTGGCGAAGGTCAACAGCCGCTCGCCGCTGACCTTGACCAGCGCGTTCCACACCGCATGCGCCGCCGCCGCCAGCAGCACGAGCCCGATCAGATGCGGTTGCAGGGCCATGGCGGCGCTCCCCAAGTCGTTCCCGCGTCGTCCCCC
>CAMCUA010000297.1 GCA_945878455.1 Asaia bogorensis
CTCGGTTACCGGCCACCGGCCCCGGAAACCGCGACGCCGCCATTGCCGCCTTCCGGTTCCGCTTCGCTCCACCTACAGCCGGCAATGGCCAGGGAGGAAGCAATGCACTAACATTCAACCCGGACCACCTAATGGGGGCCGATCACGCCATGGCAAAACGGGTGACACTGTCCATCAGGTAGAGCACGTCCGAGCCCCGGTCGCGGAAATATTCAGCCAAGGCCATGGAGACATAGGCCGCTTGGCGGCGCACCAGCGGCGGCTCGTCGGACGTGGCAACAACAACGATGCTGCGCCCCAAACCGGCAGCTCCCAGGTCGTCCTCGATGAATTCGCGCGCCTCGCGGCCCCGCTCGCCGATCAAGGCGATGACGCTGACCTCCGCAGCCGTGTGTCGGGCCATCATCGATAGAACCGTCGACTTGCCGACGCCGGAACCGGCGAATATGCCCATGCGCTGGCCGCGGCAGCAGGTCAAAAAGGTGTTGATGCCGCGAATGCCAAGGTCGAGCTTGCCGCCGACGCGGGCGCGCGCATGGGCCGGGGGCGGTTGGCTATGAACGCGATACGCCTGCGGTCCCATCGGCAACGGACCTTTGCCATCGACCGCCTGGCCGAAGGCGTTGACGACGCGCCCGAGCCATTCAGGATGCGGGTAGATCACGGGGTCAGTAGCGCCGACTTCGACTCGGGAACCAAGTCCGACACCTTCCAGATTGCCGAAGGGGGATAGCAGCGCCGCACCACCGCGAAAGCCGATGACTTCACAGATCAGCCGCTTGCCCGTGCGCCCGATGACCTCGCAATGATCACCGATGGACAGAGCACCTTGCAGACCGCCGACCTCCACCGACAGTCCGACGACGCCCGTCACCCGGCCGTGGATACGGTAATCCGGACGGCGTTCGATCTCGTTGACAATATTGTTGACCAGAAGCTTCACGCTGCAATGTCCGCTTTCAGAAGGCCCATCCATCGGAAGAACCCATCTTCTCCGGTCGCGCTTAAGGATCGGTTACTGGTCGGATGGCTGCTGCCTGCTTCGTCCTTGTGCAGTCCGGCAATATTAACTATTCTTAACGTCACCTTAAAGCATGGGTAGCGAATCGTACCATGCGTGTCTTGCTCGTCGAGGACGATCCGTCCACAGCGGAAAGCATCCAGTTGATGCTAAAATCCGCAAACATGGTTGTCGACGCTACAGATTTGGGCGAAGACGGTCTCGAGATCGGCAAGCTTTACGATTACGACATCATCATCCTGGACCTCATGCTGCCCGATATGGATGGGCTTGAGGTGCTACGCCGGTTGCGCGATTCGCGGGTCGAAACCCCGGTGTTGATCCTGTCGGGTCTTGCCGAACCCGACAAGAAGATCAAAGGCCTCGGCTTCGGCGCCGACGATTATCTGACCAAGCCCTTTAACAAGGGCGAGTTGCTGGCCCGAATCCAAGCCATCGTTCGCCGCTCCAAGGGTCATTCTCAATCGGTGATCAGCACAGGGCGGATGGCGGTAAACCTCGATGCCCGCACGGTCGAGGTCGATGGCCGAGCCGTGCATTTGACCGGCAAGGAATATGGCATCCTCGAACTGCTCTCGCTGCGCAAGGGCACAACCCTGACCAAGGAGATGTTCCTCAATCATCTCTATGGCGGCATGGACGAACCCGAGCTGAAGATCATCGACGTCTTCATCTGCAAACTGCGCAAGAAGCTGTCGACGGCCACCGAGGGCGAGAATTACATCCAAACCGTCTGGGGTCGCGGCTATGTCTTGCGTGACCCGGAAGAAGCCGAAGCCGCCAGCCGTCACGCACGCGCCTGAGACTCTCGCTTTGCCTGACCGGCTGGCAATAGGCCGGAAATATTATCCTTTGGCCGCCGCGCCTTCCGTCCAGCTTTCCGCGAAGGACAGCGAACACGTGCTGAAAGGCCGGCCCTCGCGCTCGCGCGGCCACACTTGCCCCAGAGCCTCGATACCATTGCGGGTCAGTCGGGCGCCTAACGCCGGAACCAGTACGGCAGACAAACCATAGCGCCGCCCCGGGACCTCGTGCGGCTGGGTATGGAGCAGCATGGGCTCGCCGATGCGATACCAGGTCAGCGCGATCTCTTCGCCCAATGCCGTCGCCCGTTCGGTCCAGAAGGTTCGCGGATCGCCTGCTGGCTGGCTAAAACTAGCCTCGGTCACCGGCAAGCTCAAATCGGCGAGTTCGGCGTTGAGCATGCCTTGAACGGTGACCTGCAGCCAGCGCGCCAAAGCGATATTATCGGAATAGATGCGCCAACGGTGGTCCGTCAGTTCGCTTTTCAAATAGAGCACGTGGCCCGGACCACCGCCGGAATAGATGACGCGCCAAAAACTGGCATCGGTGGTATTGGCCCCACCGTCGCTTTGGCTCAGGCGAAGGAAGGGATTCTCGCCCGTCACGATCAGGCGGTTGGGGTCGGCAGCGCTCACAATTAAACTCCTTAAGTTGGTTTGGTAACCTTGCCGACAAGAGCGGCAATCCGCACCTCGCCCTGCCCGGTATCGGTAACTTCCAATTCGCCCCCCACCGCATCGGCCAATAGGCGGGTCAGTGCGGCCTGCACCGTGTGGGCGGTCAACCCCTCGCCGGTACCGCCGTCGGCACCTGACGCCACTGGCGCAACGGCGGCGACGGGTGCAGTGACGGCACTGCGCAAGTCATCGCGTAACCGGGCTCGGTCTCCCGTGGCGATGACGGCAAGGCCGCAGCCATCGTCGCCCAGATCGACGATCCGAACGCCGAGAGTGCCGCCCCGAATCAGCGCCCCATGGCCCAACAGCATCATGTTGAGCAGCAGCTTGCCGGCTCCCGCATCGAGGCGCGGCGCTTGTGGGTCCGATAGCGGCCAGTCGAGCTTGACCTTTCCGTTGGCGACATAGGCCCCGGCAATATCGCGAATCTGCCTGTCGATATCGCCATCTTCAACCATGCCCCCGAAACCGAAGGCAATGCGATAGAGAGCCAGCATCGCCTTGACCTGTCGCGCGCCACGCCCCAGCAATCCGACGGCCTCGGCATCGACGTTAACGCCCGGCGTCTCTTCCAGCAGCTCAACGCCGGCGTTGACCGCGCCTGCCGGCCCGACCAAGTCGTGGCACAAGCGCGAACACAGTAGCTGCGCGATATCGAGATCGATCTTCACGGCCGGCCCCCGACGACGTTGTTCCCGGCTTGCTATGCGTGACACCCGCTTCCCCCAAGACGCCAACCCTGCCTTCAACCGACATCCAAGCGGGTCAGCATGGCCGCTAAATCCCACGGCTGCACGGCTGCCGTCAAGGAAAGCCCGGGTAGCCGCTAAATTCTCATTCCAAGTGCAACACCGTTATGCTTCGGAGTTGCGATGGGAATTCACTATGGTCAGCTCGACCTTGATGAGCGTTACGAGCTTTATCGTCTCCGGGAGGACGGTAGAGGCGTTCGAGAGATCGGCCGCCTGAT
>CAMCUA010000298.1 GCA_945878455.1 Asaia bogorensis
CGGCCTTCGCGGACGTCGGCCAGGGCGCTGCGGATCCGCTGCAAGGGCAATAGGCCGAAATAGACCTGGGCGATAACGGCAATCAACAGACCTAGTCCCAACGCACCCAAGGAGAGGACGAGCGTTCGGTTGAAGGTATCGACAGCGACCAAGAATTCCTCGATGTCGGCGGCGACGGCGAACACGAAGGTGCTGGTCACATCTTCTTCCGTAACGAACAGTTCGAGCACGCGCAGTTTCTGCCCGAGCGGTCCGTCGATGGAGTAGTGATTTTCCGTCAGGGCCTTGGCCGGTGGTGGACTGACCGGTAGTTCGTAATCCCACATCGAACGCGACCGACTCAGAATGCGGTTGTCGGTGGCGTTCCCGATCTGCCAGTAGAGGCCCGAATACTGGCTGAGAAAACGCGGTTCGCTGACCGACGTCGGATCGGTGATATCGCCGCTGGCGCCGATCTCGGTATCCGACACCAGACTTTGCAGAATGAAGCGCAGGCGCTGTTCGAAGGCCTGCTCAAGCGGTTCGCGAAACAGATTGGCGAGCAGGAATCCTCCGGCTACCAAGGCGACGGCAATCCATACCGCGGCTGTCGCCACCAGCCGGAATGCGATGGAATTCAAGGCTGGGGAATTCAGGGCTGGGGAATTCAAGGCTCGCATCACGGAGAGGATCAGCCCGATGGGGCTGGTCGCGCCGGGCCGGCCAGACGATAGCCCCTGCCACGCACGGTTTGGATCAATTCGTCGCCCACCTTGCGCCGCAGGCGGCCGACGAAAACTTCTATGGTATTGGAATCCCGATCGAAGTCCTGATCGTAGACGTGTTCAATCAATTCGCTGCGCGAGACCACCTTGTCCTGATGGTGCATCAAATAGGCCAGCACCTTGTATTCGTGGGATGTCAGCTTGATCGGCGTGCCGCCAACCGCGACCCGACCCGAACGGGTGTCCAGCACGACGTCGCCGCAACGTATTTCCGACACGGCATGTCCGGCGGAACGCCGGATCAGGGCACGCACTCGGGCCAGCACTTCTTCCATGCGGAACGGCTTGATAACGTAATCGTCGGCACCGGCATCGAAACCGGCGACCTTCTCCGACCATGCATCGCGCGCGGTTAGGATCAGAACGGGCATGGCACGCTGGGCCTGGCGCCAGGACTTGAGGATGCTGACCCCATCGAGATTTGGCAGGCCAAGATCGAGGACCACAGCATCGTAAGGTTCCGTATCGCCCAGGTATTGGCCCTCCTCGCCATCGAAGGCGACGTCGACCGTATAGTTTGCCTCGCGCAGCGCGGCGGCAATTTGGCGGTTCAGGTTGGGGTCGTCCTCGATCACCAATATGCGCATCGTGTTGCTCCGCGCCGCCGTCAGCGGCAACCGCCTGAAACGACCGAGCCAGTCGCTGCATCGACGATAGTAAACAGTCGCCGCCCGGCCGTGGAAAGGGTCTGCAGCCGATAGACGAGTCGGCCGTCGCGGTCTTCCAGGATGGCGTTTAGAAAGGTACCTGGGCAGGTCCGTTGAAGTTCGCGGATGATATTGCCCAGCGGCAGGGCCTGGCCATCGCGCACGGCATCGCGGGCGCGGTCGTGCTCCCGGCGTGGCGGTCCGCCGTCGTCCGGTTCGGGTTGGAGCACCGACGGCTCGGGTTGGGGCTCAGGTTGGGGTTCGAGTTGCGGCTCGGTCGCCTCGGATTGCACGGGCTCCATGGGAGGTAGAACCGGCGCCTCGGTCTGTATATCCGGTTCGCGGGGCACGACTTCTTCCGGTGCGACGATGTCCGGGGCCTGTGCCACTTCATCGCTGCCGGCGATGCTCGTCAGGCAAGCTACGATACCCGCCCCCAGTAGGGCGGCATAGATGGTTCGCGGCGTGCCATAGGGTGTCCGCCTCGAAGCGCGCATGCCTCGCTTATCCTCGATGAATGGGTAAATGATGACCTGAGCCCACCCTAAGGATGATCAGTTTAGCTGAACGACAGATGAACGCATCGTTCAGCCGGCGATCAGGGCGGGAATGCTTCAATCGTGGCTTCCTACACCACTGTGGAGAGGTACGATGTTGATGCGGATCGGGACGTCCATTCTGGCGCCAGCCGGACTGATGCTGGCGCTCCTGATATCGGTTCCGGCGGATGCCGGCAGCTATAGCACCGACGCTCGCGATGGAAAAGTGAACCGATTCTCCGTTAGCGATGTTCAACTCGTCGACAATCGCCATCGCAATCGGGACGACCATGATGGGCGCGACCGGGATCGCCGCAACCGGGATTGGCGTGGCCATGGCGGCGGTCACGGGTTCGATTACCATCGTGGGCACGGCAATCGGATCGTTGTCATTCGTCCGGCGCCGCGGGTTCTCTATTACCGGAACGTCCATCCGCAGCATGGGTACTACGCCGATCCGGGGGCTAGCTTCCTCGGCGCCTTTGCTGGGGCCATCGTCGGGGGTATTATCGGCAACTCCATGGATCGTTCCGATCATGTCCATGCCATCCACGTCCTGGAAACGGGGCGGACCGGCTATCGCAGCGCTTGGCGCAATCCGGAATCAGGATTCGATTATGCCATCGTGCCAACCCGCACCTATCAGGCGGACGATGGGCAATACTGCCGGGAGTATACGACCTGGGGACGGATCGGCGGTCGCGACGAACAACTCTACGGGCATGCCTGCCGCATGCCGGACGGTAGTTGGCGCATCGCTGGATAGTTTAATGGCCGGCGCCCCCGATTGTGGGGACGCCGGCGTGGAGTATACGGCTTAGGCGGCCGGCTTGCGCCGCCACGCGCTCATCTGGATCGATGACGAGCGGACGTGGACCAGCACGGGCTGGCCCTTCACGGCAAAGGCCTGCTTGAAGACCGGATCGATCTCGGCCTCTTCCTTGATCAAGAACGCCTTGGCGCCGAAGGCTTCCGCCCACTTCACGAAGTCCGGGTTCTTCAGGATGGTGGCCTTCTCGTCCACGTGGCCGGGATAGCGCACGTGGTGGTGCATGTTGATGGTACTGTAGTTGTCGTTGTCCGACAGAATGATGATCGGGTTAACGCCATAGAGCCGCGCGGTCGCCAACTCGTTGCCGGTCATCAGGATACCGCCGTCGCCGACGAAGATCACCACCTGGCGCTGCGGATCGCGCATGGCGGCGGCGACGCCCATCGGCACGCCTGAACCCATGGCGCCCAGGATCGACGACAGGAAGGTGTGGGTCGAACGGAAGGTGGTATAGCGGTGGATGTAGCTGCCGAAGTTGCCGGCATCCGAGCTGATCGCCGCGTCGGGGGCCAGGTACTTGTCGACGCCGCAAACGATGGCAGCGAAGTTGACGCCGTCCGGGGTCGGCTCCCACTCGTGCTTCATGAACTTGCAGTAAAGTTCGTTGAGGCTGCTGATCCATGCCTGGCGGGCGTTGGAATGCATCGGCGCATCCATCTCCAGCAGGGCGGACACCATCGCCTCCGG
>CAMCUA010000299.1 GCA_945878455.1 Asaia bogorensis
GCCGATGCGCACGCCGTCGACTACCTTTCGCAACTGGTCACCGTAACCGAGGAAACGGTGCGCCGCTGCATCGGCACACAGGTCGAACATGTCGGCGAACTCTGCCGGTCGCTGCTCAAGGTCGCCAACAGTATCACCAACCAAAAGGACGCGCCGGTATCCCGGGATGTCCGTTTGCTGCAGCCCCTGTCGAATGCCATTCGCCGCGGCCTGGCGGAAATGGGCGAAGCGGCCGAAATCGCCCGGCGCATTTCGCAAGAGGTCAACAAGTAAACATTGAAGCTGCGTTATGCGGTTTCCGTCTCGATCCAGTTTAGGAAATCCGGGTTGCCTCCGGTTATCGGGATAGCGACCACACACGGGCATTCATACGTGTGCAGCGCCTTGATCCGGGCAATGACGGCATCGGTGCGATCCTCGCTGGTCTTCAAGATCAGGACGGATTCAGAAGCCCGCTTGATGTCACCCTGCCAGCAGTAAATCGACGTCATTTCCGGCAATATATTGGCACAGGCCGCGAGCCGGGCTTCAACCACGGCAGAACCGATCCGCTCCGCATCCTCCGTTGTTTCTGTCGTCACATATATTAATACTTTGTTCATTGAATCTTATCCTGCATTCTTCCGGTGTCGGGTTGGCATCGATCGAAAACTGCCTTAGGATAACTGCCACGTTGCGGAATGGGAAACAGCGAGGGCTGACGTGTGACTCTCGAACGCACGGCGTTATCTGCGGTGCCCGCGAACGACAATGATCCGTTGTCGGTCTCACGCCCGACACAACCGCAGCGTTGCTGGTTGGAACGCGGCTTGCTGCAACCGGGCGGCAAGCTTCCCCTGTTCGATGAGAATGGCCGTCATGTTGCCGAGCGAACCGTGCGTAGCTGCGTCGACCGTGGCTGGGCGGAACCTTGGTTCAGCAATCCCTTGAAGCCTGACTGGATTGTCTGTCGGCTCACGCCTGCCGGCCGCAAGGCCCTGACCTATACCGGTCAGACGTCGCCATGATCGATTCAACCCGATGATCATCACGCCAGGCAAAGGCGACCGCGAGCCCACGGCCATGGTCGTCTGCATCAATCGCCGCTTCGGCAACGACCGTCCGTCCTGCGCCGGGCGCAGCAGCGAGGCCTTGGCCGATGCACTTGAGCGCCAGATAGGCGAACGCCAACTGGCCGTTTCCATCGAACGTATCCGCTGTTTCGGCGATTGCGCGCGTGGACCCGTCATGCGGCTCTACCCTGGCGGTCCATTCTACCGCAAGGTGAGCATGGAGGATCTGCCGACCATCGTCGCCGACCTCGAACGCCTTTGCCGCAAGCATGACGATAGTGTTTCGCCACCGCCTCCCATACAGCTGCTTGGTTCGTGAGGTTGACTCGGTCTGTCCCGACGCAATCCCAGCTCGAAGGCATGGACATTCACGCCAGGCTCGCCATGCACTATAATGCACCTTCGCAAAAATTCGGCGTCAGTCAGGCAGTGAATATGGGACAACATCAAGCTTCCCAGCCTCGGGGCCAAAGCACCTGGGCCATAGCAGGCGTAACCATCTTGGTCGTCGCCGGAGCTGTCGTCGCCGCCAGTTTCGGCTCCCTATCGGCGTTGGCCGTGACGTCGTCCGACAGAGAGGCCCAGTCCTTTGTCGAGCAGGCCCGGCAATCGGTTGGGAAGGGCGATTACGCCACCGCCATCATCCAGTATCAGAACGCCCTACGCTTCGATCCGGACAACAGCGAGGTGCGCCTGGAACTGGTCCGCGTTTACTTGCGGGTGCAAGATGGTTCCTCGGCGGAACGGGAATTGAAGGTGGCCAGAAGGCAAGGTCTGAAGGATGAAAACATCCTCGATCTGCTGGCTCAGGCCTATTTCGTGCAGGGCAAATATCACACTGTCTTAGCGGAGATCGATACGAATCAAGTCGATCCCTTGCTCGCCTCGAGTCTATTGGTCCGCCACGGCCAAGCCTACCTCAAGATGTCGGACTTCGAAAAGGCAAGAGGCGCCATCGATGCAGCCATTGCACGCGCCCCATCGGCACCTTTGCCCCGGCGGGCTCTGGCGGAATTCCATCGCGATACCGGCGACGCCGCGACGGCGGAGGTTGCCATCGACCAAGCCTTGGCCTTGGCCCCGGGCGACACCGCCAGTCTCATCCTCAAGGCACAACTTCTCGCCGCCAATGGCGATACCCACGGCGCATACGAACATTTCGACCGGGCGGCGACGATCGAACCTGCCAACGCCATCGCCCGACTGGGGCGCGCCTTGAACTTGCTGGCCGATGGCAAGGAAGAACAGGCCACTCTCGATGTGAACTGGATTCTGGAAAACTCCCCGCTTCACCCGGGTGCTACGTTCATGCGCGCGCTCATCCTGGCGCGCCAAAATCAATTGCAGCAGGCTATCGACGTATTGCGCAAGGTCATGCCGGCCATGGCAAATTTTGCCCAAGCGCAGCTCCTGATGGCAACGCTTGCCTTAAAGTCCGACCAAATTGGTCAGGCCGAAGATGCCCTGGACCATTATCGGAGTCTCGTCCCCGACGATGTGGTTGGCCGACGCTTGGCTGCCATCCTTTACCTGCGGCGAAAAGTGCCCGAACACGCCATTGCGGTACTGAAGCCTGTGGTCGACCAAGACCCCGAGGACTTACAGGCCATACGATTGCTCGCCGATGCCTATATGATGGCCAGCGATTTCACGCGTGCCGCCGAGTGGCTGGATCGTGCTCTCGTTCTCGATCCCGCCAGCACCCAAACCCGGCATCAGCGCGCCATCAGCCAAATCCAAAAAGGCGATGCCGAAGCCGCGGTGAAAGATCTTGAATTGATTATCGCGGCGCAACCGGATGACACCGCAGCCAGAACCATGTTGCTGATCACCCGCATGCACAACAAGGATTTCGCTGGCGCCAAAGATGCCGCCCGCCAAATGGCGAGTGTGTTGCCGAACGCCCCTTTGGCCGACTACTACCTGGGCGTCATCGAGCAAAGCCAAGACAATTTGGCGGCGGCTGGCGAGCATTATCGAGCCTCCCTGGCGAAAGAATCCAACTATGTGCCATCTCTGCTCAAGCTGGCGGACTTGGCTTCCGTCGCAGGTCGCGATCGCGAAGCCAAGTCGATTCTGCAGCGCATCGTCAACACGTCGGGAGATAACGTCCAGGCCTTGATCGGACTCGCGGTCTATGCCGAAAAAGACGGCCGCAATGCGGAAGCGATACGCCTGCTGGAACGTGCCATTGCGGCAACGCCGCGAGCCGTCGCGCCACGCCTGCGGCTGGTATCGATTTTGCAATACATCAAGCGCTATGACAAGGCATTTCAAGTGGCGCGCGCCCTGGCTGGATTCTCACGTCAAGTGCAACACCTGATGTTTTCAAGGAATGCCTCGGCGGGAGTTTTGTATCCGAGGCATTTTCTGGGCGTTGAGTTGACGGCCCATGTGA
>CAMCUA010000300.1 GCA_945878455.1 Asaia bogorensis
ATACCTCCGGGGTTCTGTTGTTGGCACGGACGGCCAAAGCCGCCACGGTGCTGACCGCCGGTTTCAGGTTGCGGGAGGCCCGAAAGCTCTATTGGGCCATCGTCGCCGGCAGCCCGCATCCGGCGGCGGGTCGTATCGCCAACCGCATCGGCAAGAAGGCGGGCTCGCACGGGGAGCGGGTGGTAGCCGACGAAGACGATGGAAAGATGGCGGTGACCTTCTTCCGGACCTTGGATCACGCTGGGCGGAGTGCGGCCCTTCTGGCCATGGAGCCGCGAACAGGCCGGACGCACCAGCTGCGGGTTCATTGTGCGTTGTTGGAAACTCCCATACTTGGCGACGGTAAGTACGGAGGGGAGGCTGCCTTTATCGGTGATGGCGTATCCAGAGGCCTGCACCTGCACGCCCGGGCCATCCGCATGCCGCATCCAGCCGGCGGCATGCTTGCGATCAAGGCGCCGGTATCTTCGGCCATGGCAGAGACGATGGCCTTTCTCGGATTTCACCCTGGACCGGACTCGGACGATTTCCTGGATGACGATGACCGCTAGATTGAGGCTGGCCGTTTTCGATTGCGACGGCACCCTGGTGGATAGCCAACACGCTATCGTGACCACTATGCATGCCGCCTGTGACGCGTTGGGGACGGAGCGGCCGAAAGCCTTGGCGATCCGTCGGGTTATCGGCCTTCCACTCCTAGCCGCCATTGCGCATCTATTGCCGACCCTGCCATCGGAACTGCACGAGCGGATTTGCGAAGCCTATAAGGCTCATTTTTCCGCAACGCGGCGAGCGGGACAGCATCACGAACAGCTGTATCCCGGCGTGAGACAGTGCATCGATGCCCTGGATCGGCAGGGGTGGTTGTTGGGGATCGCCACGGGAAAGTCATCGCGCGGACTGACGGCAACACTTGGTGCCCATGGCCTGCTTGAGCGCTTCTGTACAGTACAGACCGCCGATACTGCCACGGGAAAACCGAATCCTGACATGTTATTACAGGCTATGTCTGAGACCGGGTCTGAGCCGAAGGCGACGGTGATGATCGGCGATACCACCTTCGATATGGAGATGGCCCGCAATGCCGGAACACGCGCCGTCGGCGTCGGTTGGGGGTATCATGACCCGATTGACCTGTTGGCCGCTGGCGCTGAAACCATCGTCAGGCACGGCGATGAGCTGGCCGCCGTCCTACATGCTGTGTCGGAGAATGCTTGATGGGTAAATTTGGCAAGATATTGTCGGGAGCCAGTGTCGGCATCGTCGCCCTTGCGGTTGCCGGCATTGCCATTCTCAAGACCATCGACATTAACCAGCACAAAGTTGCCATAGCCGATCGCGTCAAGGCGGCGACAGGGCGAGACTTGGTTCTGGGCGGCGATATGGAACTCGACATCTCCCTGCAGCCTGTCCTTGTGCTCAAGGATGTTGGATTCGCGAATCCGCCGGGAATGTCACGTCCCGTGATGGCGACGCTGCAGCGTCTGGAGGCCCGCGTTGAGCTCCTGGCGCTGCTCAAGGGTATCATCCGTGTGAACTATATTGTTCTTGAAGGACTGGATATCCAACTCGAACGGAATGCGGCAGGCCTTGAAAACTGGGTGTTGGAGCGCTCGGCTCCGACCGGAGGCGGCGACAGTGGGGTGGGTTCCATTCCTGTCGTCGACGAAGTTCGGCTGCGCAAGATTCTCGTGATCTATGTCGACGGGTCAGGCGGCGAACGGATGGCCCTGCGGCTGGATTCGGCCGATCTCAAGGCTGCCGATGCCAACGGTCCTGTTGTCTTTGCCGCCAAAGGTGCGGCAAAGGCGCTGCCGTTCGAGTTGACGGGCGATCTGGGACCCATGTCCGCGCTGTTGGCTGGGGGTCCCTTGTCGATCAGGGCAACGCTGAACATGCCGGAGCTGACCTTGGGCATGACCGGTGCCATTGCCGAGCTTCAGGCAGCGAAGGGGTTGGACCTGAGGATCGATGCCAGGGCTGCGGAAATGGCGACGGCAATTTCTGTGCTGCAGTCGTTTGTGCCTGCCATCGCCGGGCTTCCAATGCCACCAAGGATGGGGCCGCTGGATGCGTCGGTGAAGATTGCCGGATCGGTCAACGCCATGACGGCGACGGACATCCAGCTTAGTGCTGGTGCGACGGAAAACCTGCGCGTCTCGCTCACCGGGGCTGTGCACGGCGTACTTCGTTTCCGACAAATCGATATTAACATCAACGTAGAGGGCAATGATTTATCGATATTTTCCGATTTGGCTGGTATGGGCCTGTCGAGCGATAAACCCTTCCAGTTGGCTGGTCGATTGAGCGATGGCGACAACGTCTTCGGCATCGATGGCATGACGTTCAAGGCTGGAAAGACATCCGTCAGCGGATGGATGACAGCCTCTCTGCAGCAGCCCCAGCCAATGCTGGAGGCACAACTGCTGGCCGATCAAATCGATCTTGGCGATTTGCCGTTGCCGCCGGCCAAGCAGCAAGAGACGCCGTCCCAAAAACGCCTGTTCTCGACCGAACCGCTTGCCGTTGCTGCCTTGAAGTCCGTGGATGCTGACGTGTCGTTTCGGGCGAAACGCATCAACGCCAACGGCATGATGTTGGGCGATGTCGAAAGTCAGATCGTCTTGAAGAGCGGCCGGCTAACCGCAAGGCCAATCAAGGCCTCGATCGCCAGAGGGCAAGCGCAAGGGACATTGGTGATCGATGCTTCGGTTCCAACAGGTGCAAACCTCGAAACGAATGTGATCCTGACCGGTGTGCAGGCGGGGGTAATGGCGCGGGACCTGGCGGGCAGCGATATTTTGGAAGGCGGTCCCTTGGACGTGCGCATCGACTTGAAAGGGCGGGGGCAAAGCCAGCAGGCCTTGGTTGCGGCCCTGACGGGTGAAGTGCGCGCCGCCATGGGCCCGGGCCGAATCCGTAATAGTGCCCTGGACATTGCCGGTGCCGATCTCGGTATGTCGGCGATCAGGGCTATCAATCCTTTTTCCAAAGAGGAACCCTTCACCCCGATCAAGTGTGGGGCTGCGAAGTTTGTATTCGCCAATGGCAAGGCCGTAGCCGACCGGGGTATCGCCTTGGAGAGCGAAAGAATGATTGTTACGGGTAGCGGTCAGGTCGTACTGGCCAGCGAGGAAATCGACTTTGCGATCAGGCCCGAGGCCCGTGAAGGGCTTGGCATTAACCTGGGCAGCGCTGCCAGCATGGTGCGTCTGACTGGCACGCTCAGCCAGCCGACGGTCGGATTGGATGCCTTGGAGACGACCAAGAAGGCCCTGTCCGTGGGGACAGCTTTGGCAACGGGTGGCATCTCCTTGCTGGCGGACGGGCTGATCGGGCGTGCGACCCAAGACGCATCGCCGTGCCGCACGGCCCTGGGATTGGCGGCGGCAAGCACGCCATCCTCACCGCCACCCCCGGCAGCGGCAACATCCAACCAGGCTCCC
>CAMCUA010000301.1 GCA_945878455.1 Asaia bogorensis
CGCTGTTTGCGGCAACGGAATTGACCGCGGACGAACGGATGTTGCTGCTGGCCGGCATGCCGCTCGTCCACACCGGCGCCGACACCGACGCCGCACTGGTTCTGGCCTAAGCCTTCGGCCGCCGTTGCACCGTTGTGATCCCCGTCACAGCGCCGGCCGCCGGCCCGCGCTATAAAGTCCGCGTTTCCTCCCTCAAGATCAAACTCGAAAGGCCGCGCTTGTCGCGGCCTTCTTTTTTTGTCGCGCATCCGTGCCGCCCAGACAAGGCGGCCATTGCAGCCGCCTTTACGGAATGCTGTACTGACGCACCGGCGCCGGATTGGCGCGTACCGCCCCTCCAGCGAGGACCCGATGACCGACGTGCCTGCCCCTGCTTCCGTCGAGATGATCCGGAAGCTCGTCGGCTTCGACACCACCAGCCGCAATTCCAACCTGGACCTGATCGCCTATATCGAGGACTACCTGCGAAGCCTGGGCATCCCGACGCAGCGGGTGCTCAGCGAGGACGGCACCAAGGCCAATCTGTATGCCACCGTCGGTCCCACCGATCGTCCCGGCATCATGCTGTCGGGTCACACCGACACGGTACCCGTCGACGGCCAGGAATGGAGCGCCCCGCCCTTCGCCGTACAACAGCGCGACGGCCGCCTCTATGGCCGCGGCACCGCCGACATGAAATCCTTCATCGCCGTGGTACTGGCGCATGCGCCCGAGATGATCGCCCGTCCGTTGCGCATCCCCATCAACTTCGCCTTTTCCTACGACGAGGAAGTCGGCTGCATCGGCGTGCGCCGGCTTATCGAGGCGATCGGCCACATGCCGGTCCGCCCGGCCATGTGCCTGGTCGGCGAGCCGACCGACATGAAGGTGATTATCGCCCACAAGGGCAAGGTCAGCATTCGCGCCCGCGTGCGCGGCTTCGAAGCGCATTCCTCGCTGGCACCGCGCGGTGTCAATGCCATCGCCTATGCCGCCGAACTGATCGTCCATCTCAACCGCATGGCGGCGCGCATCGCCGGCAATGGTCCATTCGACCATGCCTACGATGTGCCGCACACCACCGTGCATACGGGCGTCATCGCCGGCGGTACCGCCTTGAACATCGTGCCCAAGGATTGCAGCTTCGAGTTCGAATTCCGCCACCTGCCGGAAGACGATCCGCAAGCATTGCTGCGCGAAGTCACCGAATACGCCCGCAACGAAATCGAACCGCGCATGCGCGCCGTCCATGCCGATACCGGTTTCACCTTCGAGGAACGCTCGACCATTCCCGGCCTCGACATCCGCGATGACGAGGAAGTGGTGCGCCTGGCCAAGGCACTGACCGGGCAGAACCATCACAGCAAGGTCGCCTTCGGCACCGAAGCCGGTCTGTTCCATCTGCATGCCGGCATTCCGACCGTCATCTGCGGTCCCGGCAGCATCGATCAGGCCCACAAGCCTGACGAATGGATCGACCTCGATCAGGTCGCCCGCTGCGATGCCTTCGTCCGCCGCCTCATCGATCACGTTTGCGCGCGGCCCTGAACCAGGAGCCGCGTCACGGTTGTCTCCCCCGGCCACGCAGGTTAGGATTCCACGATAGGGTTAACAGGGAGAACGCAATGCAACCCACCTGGGTCCCGCTGAGGCTGTTTGGCATCGTTGCCACGGCATGGACGGTTGGGTTTGCCTTTCCCGCTGCCGCACAAGGCGCCGCAGGCAACGTCGTTTTCTGCTACAATGAAGCGCTGGATCTGGTGCAGAACACCGCGCCGGCGCAGTGCAACGGCCGGATTATCAACGCGCGGGAGGCCGAAGAGGTCAAGCGCCGCCGGGTCGATCGCATGCGTGGCGCCGTCAGCCGTCCGGCGCCAGAGGTCGCGCCGGGCAAGAAGCTCACCGGCACCGGCAGCGGCTTTTTCGTCTCCGCCGACGGCCGTTTGATCACCAACAATCACGTCATCGATAGTTGTGCCGTGGTATCCATCCTGCCACCCGATCTGGAGCGTAAGGAAGCCAAGATTCTCGCCGTCGATGCCACCAACGATTTCGCCTTGCTCGCCGTCGATGTCGTGCCGGCGGCGGTGGCCACCTTTCGCGTGCCGGCAGAGCGCGGCGCCGGAAGGCGGGTTGCCCTCGTCGGTTATCCCAAGAACGAAGCCATCGCGCGTATCCAGCCGTACCTAACGCCTGGCGAATCGAAACAGCCGCGCGGGTCGCAACCATCGTTCCTCGGCCTACAATTCCAGGCCGATGTCCGGCCCGGCAACAGCGGCGGGCCATTGCTCGACGAAGGCGGCATGGTCTTGGGCGTGGTTACGGCGAAGATCAATACAGTGAACGTGGCCAAACAGACGGGTCAGGTCATTCTCGTGACGTGGGCTATGCCACCGATAACGACATTCTCCTGAAATTCTTAAGGGCCAACAATGTGCCATTCGCCACAGCAGCGGATGGTCCCGCTCTCCAGGAATCGGCTTTGCTGTCCGTGGCCAAAGGTTTTGCCACGCGCATCGAATGCTGGAAATAGCAGGGAATACTGGAAATAGCAGGGAATGCTGGAAATAGCAGGCCGCCCGGTCCCTGCTTCTTAGGCATGGCTCTTGCAGCGAGGAAGGCTGCCAATCAGAAGGTCAGGATCAGGACGACCACACTGAAGGGCAGAACCAAACCAACCAGAAAACCACCGATGACCTGCAGAACTCCCGATGTGTCGTTCAAGGTGCATCCATCCCAATAAATGGCTACCACGCCGCCGGCAGCACATATAGCAGCCGCACCCGAACGAAGTTGTGATGGCCGTCACACGTTAAACGTGTGTTCGTGTCGCCATTTCTTACACTAGGAAAAGACGCCGTAAAAACACCCTAAACTATTGTTATTGTTAAAACCAAAGGACTTTTACTGGCCATTCTTATCGTACCCGGCTGTCGGCATCTTTTACATGTTTGTCATCTACCGCCATGGCCTAAAACGGGTAACTGGCTGATTCAAACGCGTTTCGCGCCTTGGCATGGGATTTGCTTCATACCTAGCAGTCGGTTCACTATTGAGAGGCGGCTATGACCCTAAAGATGCAGATCGCGCGACTCTGGGCCCGGTGGCAATCGGCAATAATGGCCCCATGGCAACCAGCAAAAATGGTCCTGGCCACGAATAAGACACGGCAACCGGCCTTCACCGAGTTGCAACGCCGCCTGCTCGCCATGGGAATGGCGCATGCCAATCCCTCCAGCCTGGGCCGCCGCCATCGCTGAACGGATTGAGGTTTTGTCCTAGCGTAACTGCCCAGGTTATTTCCCCGCACCGTGATTTTTAGCGGATTTTTCTGGACGGGGGAACCGGTTTCCGATTCAAGCATCAGATGGTCGCTGAATCGCCAGATGTCCCATCCCGTGAAGAACTGATCGCGCTGGTTCAGGCGCAGG
>CAMCUA010000302.1 GCA_945878455.1 Asaia bogorensis
TGAAGGTCTATACCCCCATATATACCCCCACCATCTTCGGATGACCATAGCCTAAGAAAGACTGTCTCGGACAGAAAAGCACCGTAATCCGCTAAATTATAGGTTGGCATAGACTACGGTAAATTGGGTTGTTTTTGGATTTGGTGGGCCCGGCAGGACTCGAACCTGCAACCAGACCGTTATGAGCGGCCGGCTCTAACCAGTTGAGCTACGGGCCCGTGCTTGGCGTGCGCCGAGACGATGCGGGCGAAGAAATGTCAGATGTCGGTGGCCGAGGCAAGGCCCGCCATCGGCCAGAACCGGTATGCAACGCAAAACCCCCGCTGGTGGGCGGGGGTTCTGGTTTCGCGGATTGCGAGAACTGCCTCAGTAGTCGAGGAAGCTCCGGAGCTTGCGGCTGCGGCTCGGGTGTTTGAGTTTGCGCAGCGCCTTGGCTTCGATCTGGCGGATGCGCTCGCGGGTCACCGAGAACTGTTGGCCGACTTCCTCCAGCGTGTGGTCGGTGTTCATGCCGATGCCGAAGCGCATGCGCAGCACGCGTTCCTCGCGCGCCGTCAGGCTGGCCAGCACCCGCGTCGTCGTTTCGCGCAGGTTGGCGTTGATGGCGGCGTCGAGCGGCTGCACCGCGTTCTTGTCTTCGATGAAGTCGCCCAGGTGGCTGTCTTCCTCGTCGCCGATCGGCGTTTCCAGGCTGATCGGCTCCTTGGCGATCTTCAACACCTTGCGCACCTTCTCGAGCGGCATGCCGAGCTTTTCGGCCAGCTCCTCTGGCATCGGCTCGCGGCCGATTTCGTGCAGCATCTGGCGCGAGGTGCGGACCAGCTTGTTGATCGTCTCGATCATATGCACCGGGATGCGGATGGTGCGCGCCTGATCGGCGATCGAGCGCGTGATGGCTTGCCTGATCCACCACGTGGCATAGGTCGAAAATTTATAGCCGCGCCGGTACTCGAACTTGTCCACCGCCTTCATCAGGCCGATGTTGCCTTCCTGGATGAGGTCGAGGAACTGCAGGCCGCGGTTGGTGTATTTCTTGGCAATGGAAATCACCAGGCGCAGGTTGGCCTCGATCATTTCCTTCTTGGCCTTGCTGGCCTCGCGCTCGCCCTTTTTGACGGTCTGCACGATGCGGCGGAATTCGCCGACCGGCAGCCCGGCTTCACTGGTCACCGAGGCGACGCCGTCACGGATTTCGTTGATTTCGTCCACATATTTGGTGGCAAAGCGCGACCAGGCGCGCCCCGGCAGCTTGCCGACGCGCTCGAGCCAGGTCGGGTCCAGCTCGCTGCCGAAATAGCGTTCGAGGAAATCCTCGCGCTTGATCTTGCAGGTCATCGCCATGCGCATCATGCGCCCTTCCAGGTCCATCAGCGTTTTGTTGAGCAGGTAAAGCTGCTCGACCAGCTGCTCGATGCGAAGGTTGTTCAGATGTACGCCATCCATCAGGCCGACCAGTTCCTGGTGCAACTTGGCATAGCGCCGTTCCTGCTGCTTCGACAGGTTGTCGGCCTGCTGCAACTTCTCCAGCCGGGTCGACTGCAGGCGGTGCATCTTGCCGTAGATCGCCGATACCTGACGGAAAGTTTCCAGAACTTCGGGCTTGAGCTTGGCTTCCAGCGCCGCCAGCGACAGGCTGTTTTCTTCCGAATCGTCCTCGTCGTCGCCGTCGGTGGTTTCCGGCGCACCGGCTTCGCCAGCAACCGCCGCTTTGCCATTGGCCCCATTAGCGCCGTTGGCCCCATTGACCCTCTGCACGCCATTAGCCCTGTGCGCACCGTTGGGCGCGTGGGCGCCGTTGGTCCGCCGGGGGCCGCCGTTGATCGCTGCCGGTTGCGCCGCGCCGTTGCCGCCGCGGCCATGGTGGACGACCGGCGCCGGTGCTGCCGGCATCTCGTCGCCCTCGGCCTTGACGTCCTCGGTACCGTCCTCGCCCTCGCCTTCGGGGGTCGGGCCGGCGCCGTGGGTGGCTTCCAGGTCGATGATGTCGCGCAGCAGCATCTTCTCGGCCAGCAACAGATCGTGCCATTCGGAAATGGCGCGTATGGTCAGCGGGCTTTCGCAGATGCCGCTGATCATCATGTCGCGGCCGGCCTCGATGCGCTTGGCGATGGCGATTTCGCCCTCGCGCGACAGCAGTTCGACGCTGCCCATTTCGCGCAGGTACATGCGCACCGGATCGTCGGTGCGCCCGATCTCGTCTTCATCGACATTGCCGGAGCCGGTGAAATCGGTTTCGGCGGCCTCGCCGGGCTGCGCAGCCGCTTCCTCCTGGTCTTCGTTATCGACGACATTGATGCCCATCTCCGAGAGCATGGACATAGTGTCCTCGATCTGCTCGGAGGAAACCTGCTCGGGCGGCAGGGCGGCGTTCAGCTCGTCATAGGTGACGTAGCCGCGTTCCTTGCCGCGGGCGACCATCTTCTTGACCGCTGCGCCCAGGGTATCGAGCAACGGGCTGTCCGGGGCATCGTCCCGGCCTTCCGGCGTCTCTGTCGCGGTCGTCGGTTTGGTCGCCATGCCTGCGCTCCAATATTGTCCCTACCACGTCCGGCGCGGCTCGATCAGCCGCCCTTCCGGTCTCCAGCGGTGCTGGCGCCGCGGACATCGTCCGCGGGCTCGTCCGCTTCCTCGCCGTGCCGCAGCGACATCAAGTGCCGGACGCGGTCGAAACTGTTGTCGTCGGTATCCTCGGACAACAGATCTCCGGCCAAACGGCGGCCGGCTTCGCCGATTTCAGCCAGGAGTTCTCCCTGCCGGCATCGGCCATAGGTTTCGTCCCATCCTTCCCAGACCGTCTCGACCGGTGTGTCGGGACGCGCGAAGAACGCATGGGCCAGCACTTTTGGGCTAAGAACGGCGTCGAGCGCAGCCGCGTACCCCGCTAGCCTCAAGTGGCGTTCGAGTCCTAGCCTGTCAAGATCTGGATCGGTACTCAGGGTCTTTAAGACCTCCTGCCGCAGAATGTCAAGCTCGGGGGCTGAAAACGAAAGCATTCCAAGGCGTTCGCCGACGTGATCGATGATCTCCGGCCGGCGCAGCAGGGTGGCCAGCAAGATTTGCTCGCGCCAAATGCTGGAATCGATGGCGGCAGGCCGTTGCTCCGCGGCGCTCAGGCTGACCGCGGACGACGTCCAGGCTTCACCGCGGCCGCCACGTCCCCAGCCGCCGCTCCGGCCCGTGCGCGGCGCGGCTGGCGGGCGTTTCGGCCATAGGCGCTCGCGAAAGGCGCGGCGGAAGTGGCCGCGCACCGTCGGGTCCTTGATCGTCGCGGCTTGGTCTTCCAGGCGTTTTTGCAGGGCCGCGCGGCCCTCCGGCGTCGGCGGCAACCGGCCGCCGCTTTCGATGCGCCACAGGGCATCGGACAGGGACAAGGCCGCGGCGATGGCCGC
>CAMCUA010000303.1 GCA_945878455.1 Asaia bogorensis
AGTCCTCTCGGGCGCGCCTTCCAAACCGCCAGGATTGTCGCCGAGGCGACGGCCGTGGAAAGACCGATCATTGTCGATCCAGACCTTATGGAGATTGGGATGGGATCGTGCGAGGGGATCACCGAGGCGGAGCTGGCAAAGCGCTGGCCGGGATCGGAAATCCCTTTGACCGGCGAGGGAATGTCCTTTCTGTCGCCCGATGGCGAAAGCCTGGCGGCCTTGGCTGAGAGGTTAAGCCGCGCTCTACGCCGCGTGGGAGACCATGGCGCATCGTCATGTATCGTCGTGTCGCACGGTATTACAAACCGGGTGATGCGGGCCCTTTATCTGGGCCTGAGCCCGACCGCCGCGGTTGGCATGGATGCACCCCAGGACGCGCTATTCCAACTGCATGGCGGCGACATCATGCGTATCCCTTACTAACTTGCTTACCTTGCGGCCGCGCGCATGGTCCACGGCCCGGTATTCGTGCCCTTGGGAAGCGTCGAAGCGGCGAGTCCCAGTCTCTCACGACTAACACCGGTTCCCCCTCATCCCAACCGCTTAGCGCCTTTTCGGCGCTGCGCCCCCGCCGGGGAGAAGGAGCGCCCATGCTGCACCGCGTTCGGCGCATCGGCACCTGGGGACAAAAAAAGGCCGCCTTTGAAGCGGCCTTCTGAGTTTGGTCTTGAGGGAGGAAACGCAGACACCTTAGCCGTGCGGGGCGGGGTTGACTGTGATGGGGGTCACACGGGGATTGCGACCTCGGAAAAAGTCGAGGAGGTGAGCCTCTTCCGTGTCGGCTAACGGCGGTTCCCCCTCATCCCAACTGCTTAGCGCCTTTTCGGCGCTGCGCCCCCCGGCGGGGAGAAGGAGCGCCCACGCTGCCCCGCATTCAGCGCATCGGCACCTGGGGACAAAAAAAAGGCCGCCTTTGAAGCGGCCTTCTGAGTTTGGTCTTGAGGGAGGAAACGCAGACACCGTAGCCGCGTGGGGCGGGGCTGGCTGTGATGGGCGTCACAATCAGATTGCGACCGCAGAAAATGTTGAGGCGGTGGGCTCCGTTCGAATTAGCGGATACCTGTTCCCCCTCATCCCGACCGCTTAGCGCCTTTTCGGCGCTGCGCCCCCACCAGGGGAGAAAGAGAAGAAGGCAGGGAGATGGAATCTTTCAGCGATGGGCGGCGGCTTTCAGGATGGCGATGGTCTTGGCCGCCGTTTGCGCCCAGGACAGTTCTCCTGCCCTGACCAGCGCGCGGGCCGAGAGGTCGGCGCGCAGGGTGGGGTCGGCCAGGGCGCGGGTCAGGGTGGCGGTCAGGGTGGCTTGGTCGCGGGGGCCGAAGTAAAGGGCGGCCCCGCCGGCGACTTCGGGCATGGCGGCGGCGTCGGACGAGAGCACCGGGGCGCCGCAGGCCATGGCTTCGGCCAGGGGGTGGCCGAAGGTTTCGACCAGAGACGGGAAGACGAACAGGCGGCAGCGGCGATACAGGCCGGCGAGGTCGGCGGGGGCGACGTGGCCCAGCCAATCGACGCGGCCTTCGAGGCCGAGGCGTGCGGCTTCGGCGTAGAGGCCGTTCGCGTGTTCCTGGTCAACCGGGCGGCCGGCGACCTTGAGGCGCAGGCCGGGATGGGCGGGCGCCAGTTGGGCCAGGGCGGCGAGCACCAGGCCGAAATTCTTCTGAATGTAGAGATCGCCGACGCAGAGCAGGAAATCTTCCCGCGCCACGGTCGGGTCCGGGGTGAATTCGGGGCCGACGCCATGATGGACGACGGCGATCTTATCCTGCACCCGCTGCGGCAGGCCGTGGCTCAGCGCATCGGCGGCATAGGCCGAGACGGCGATGGCGCGGCGGCAGCGGCGCAAGGACCAGCGGGTCATCAGGGCGAGCACCCACCAATAGACGCGCTTGGCAATGCGGTCTTCGTTCTGGCCGACGGCCAAGGCGTTGCGCAGCATGATGACGCCGTTTGGCACCAGGAGCGGGCCGAAGTTGGCCGGCGAATAGACGACGTCGGCACCGAGCCGGCGGGCGAGGCCGGGCAGGCTGAGCTGTTCCCAGACCAGGCGGCCGACGAAGCCGTCGCGGAAATCGACGGCAATGCGCTGAATGCCCTGTTCGGGCACGGGCAGCTTGGCTTCCTGGTCGCGGTGGTAGCAGACCAGCACGTCGAGTTCCGGGTCGGCGGCGAGCGCCGGCAGCAGGTTGCGCAGATAGGTGACGCCGCCGCCGCTGTGGGCGTGGATGGCGTTGATCAGGATGCGCAGCGGCGGGGGGGTCACACGATTCCCCTTCCCCATCTTGATACGGCACCGCCCCCTCTCCCTGTCCCTCCCCCTCGCGGGGGGAGGGGACGCTGTTGTCGCCTCTCGTCTGTGCCGAGGTGTTGCGGAATCGCCGCAGGGTTCCCTCCCCCCGTGAGGGGTAGGGACAGGGAGAGGGGTGAGGTTGCCGACGATAGCTGCCGTAAGACCAAGTACGATTCTCCCGCCTTCGGCCGCTTATCGCCGTGGCAGCCATCCGGAATGCCCTTTGCCGCTCCGGCGGCTTTGCCTATGTTGGGGCGAGCGCCGAGCCTCTCGGTACAACGACAATCCCTTGGAGTAAACCATGTCGCTCGACAGCAAGATCGTGAAGACCCTGACCGAGGTTTCCACCGCCACCATCACCACGATCCTGTTGAAGAAGGGATTGCGCAACGTCTGGATGCGCGGCACCCAGCCGCTGCGGCCCGGCCAGAAGCGGGTCGTCGGGCCGGCTTTCACGCTGCGCTTCGTGCCGGCGCGCGAAGACCTGGCGACACCGGAATCGTGGTCATCGCCGATTTCGACGCGGGCGGCCATCGAGGCGATGCCGAAGGGCTGCGTCGCCGTGGTCGACGCCATGGGCGTGACCGACGCCGGCATCTTTGGCGACATCCTGTGCAACCGCATGCAGCAGCGCGGCGTCGCCGGCCTGGTGACCGACGGTGTGGTGCGCGATCTGGCGGGGGTCTTGAGCACGAAATTGCCGGTGTGGTGCCGGGGGGTGTCGGCGCCGCCGTCGGTGGCGGGGCTGACCTTCGTCGCCTGGCAGCAGCCGATCGGCTGCGGTGGCGTGGCCGTGTTCCCCGACGACGTGGTGGTGGTCGATGCCGACGGCGCCGTGGTGATCCCGGCAGCCCTGGTCGGCGAGGTGGTCGCCCACGCCCCGGAGCAGGAACGCATGGAGGCCTGGATCATGACCGAGGTGGATCGCGGCGCCAAGCTGCCGGGGCTTTATCCGATGAATGCCGAGACCAAGGCGCGCTATGAGGCTGCGAAGAAGAGTAAGAAGAAGAGCAAATGAGCGGCGGCGGGTGGGGTAAGAGGGTGAACATGGTTCAACGCACAGCGGTCGCCCTCCCCTCTCCCTGTCCCTCCCCCTCACGG
>CAMCUA010000304.1 GCA_945878455.1 Asaia bogorensis
CCGGCCGCGCCCGGCCGGGGCGCCGTTCCATTGCATGACGACGAGCTGGGCTTCCTGAACGCTGCCCTGGGCAACGCCTAACAACGCGCCCATGCCAAGCTTCTGCATCGCGGCACGGCCCAGTACCTCGACCTTGACGCCGAGCTTGGCCAACGTGCGGCACTCGGCGGCAAGGGACTTGGGATAAATGATATTGGGCGGTTCGGAGACCACGTCGCGCGTCATGAAGACGCCAGCGGCCACCGCATCCTTCGGCGCATAGGCTTGTCGCGCCTTGAGAAAGCCGTCGCAAGCGAATGTCAGTTCTTTGAGGGCCGCCTTATCCTCAGGCTTTTCCTTGGTCAGGTATTTATCGAAGCGGTACGAACCGAGGCGCGCGCCAAAGGCCATCTCGGCGGCCATATCGGCGGCGGCGAGCGGACAACCGGGCAGGGCATCGACGACGATGGTGACGACCGGCTCGCGGCTCAGCGCGCGATAGCAACTGCCGCCGGCATCCTGCAAGGTCAGATCGTCGAGACTTTTGGCATCGCCGAGACCGATGACGCGAACCCGATCGAGACGGGTTCCGGCCGGCGCCAGGATATCGACGCTCTTGCCCTTTTCGCCGGCAAAGCGCGCCGCTTTCAAGGCCCGCGTCAGGCCGCCCTTCATCGCCTTGTCGAGGGCGGCCGCGCCCGGTGTCAACTTGCCCCCCTTACAGATGGCGACCACGGCGGAACCGGAAGCTGGCAACCCGGACTTGGCGAATGAAATTTTCATCGGTCCCCTCTATCGCTTGGCATCTGACACTGGCGGCCGAAATCAGCCTCGGCGACACTGTAAACCACGAAGGGGAGAAGAAAAAAGGCTATCTCCGCCGGCCCCTCAGGAAAGCGGCGTGTCAGCAGCCCGTTGCACTTCGCTTTCGACGGCGGCGGCCGACGGCCGTTGCTGCGACATCAACCAGACGATGCCGCCGGGCAGGCTGATGGCGATGACCAAGAGCCCGAACAGCACCGAGACGACAAAGGTATCCTCGCCGGCCACGCCGACCAAGGCAAAGGCGGCGATCATCGCCCCTTCGCGCACGCCCCAACCGCCTATCGATACGGGCAGGGTAGTGGCCAGCAGCACCAAGGGAAACAGGGCGAGACTGTCGCTGAGATCGATGCCGACACCGAGGCCGGTGGCCAAGACGTATATGCACAACGAGACGTTGGCATGCCCGGCCACCGACAAGGCGAGAACGCGGGCGGCATGCTGCGGCACCAGGAACAGCCGACGGGCATCGCCACCGAGGCGGGTCAGCACGGAGACCGCCCGCCAATGGCGCACCGCTGCCGGCAGACGTTCGAGCAGCGTCAGCACGGCGATGCCGACCACCGAGGCTGCCGCCAGCAGGGCCACCGATGCCATCGCCCAGGTAGCGATACCGGCTTCCAGGCGCGGCAGCAGCCAGGGCAGCATGACGCCGGCCAGCAGCGGAATGGCAGCGACGATGGCGACCCGCTCCAGCATCACGCCATTGACGGCGCCGCTCAGGGTTTGTCCGGCCTTATGGGCAAGATAGATGCGGAAGGCATCGCCGCCGACCGATGACGGCAGGGTCTGATTGAAAAACGTGCCGATCAGAAACAGGCGAAACACGGTGGCCGTGGGCAACGGCTGTCCGATAGCCCGCAACACCGCCTGCCAGCGCCAGACGCAGATGGCGTACTGCACCGCCGAAACCAGCAAGGCGAGGCCGATGTAGACAGGAGCGATATCGAGGAATCGCGCCGGATCGATACGTAAATCCGTATGATCGATCAGATACCAGATCAGCCCGACGGAAACGGCCCCCTTAAGGGCAAGTGCGATCCATTTCCGCATGCGAATCATCGGCAGCCAGTTTCTCGGGGGGGAAGCAAGAAGGCGCCCCTTCTAGAGCAAAACCTCCGAATGTTGAAGCGCCGCAAATCCAACGGCCAACCTGGCAAGGATAGCGGAGGGTCAGGTGGGCGTCAGGCGGACGGGCTGGCGGCGGCGGCCCCAGGTGCCGGGAGGACCGTCGAAGACGCCGGGGCAACGCGTTCCGCAGGAGCGGCAAACGCCGTCGTCGGTCAAATTCCAGGCGCCGAGTCGGTACCAGTCGCGTTCGATCAGCAATCCACCGCAACCCTGGCACCAGGTGCTGCCGCCATCCTTGTCGTAAACGTTGCCGGTGTAAACATGATGCAGGCCGTGGCGCCGGCCGATGGCGCGGGCCCGCTGCAAGGTGGCGGGTGGTGTCGCCGGCACGTCCAGCATCCGGTAATCGGGGTGGAAGGCGGTGAAGTGCAGCGGCACGTCGAGCCCCAGGTTCTCGGCGATCCAGGCGCACATGCCATCGATCTCGGCATCGCCGTCGTTGTGACCGGGGATCAGCAGATCGGTGATCTCGAACCAGACCTTGGTATCATGGCGCAGATACTTCAGCGTCTCCAGCACGGCACCGAGCTCAGCAGTGCAGAGCTTGCGGTAGAAATCCTCAGTGAAGGCCTTGAGATCGACATTGGCAGCATCCATGTGACGGTAGAATTCAGCGCGCGGCTCGGCGTTGATGTAGCCGGCGGTGACCGCCACGGTCTTGATGCCCGACGCGTGACACGCCTCAGCCGTATCGATGGCGTATTCGAGAAAGATCACTGGGTCGTTATAGGTAAAAGCGACGCTGCGGCAACCGAGGCGCTGGGCGGCGCGCGCAATATCCTCCGGCGAGGCCTTGGCCTGCAGGCGGTCAAACTCGCGAGACTTGGAGATGTCCCAGTTCTGGCAGAAGCGGCAGGTTAGGTTGCAGCCGGCGGTACCGAACGAGAGGACGGGCGTGCCCGGCAGGAAATGATTGAGCGGCTTCTTTTCAATAGGGTCGATGCAAAACCCGCTGGAGCGACCGTAAGTGGTCAACACGATGCCATCGTTTTGCCGGGCGCGCACGAAGCAGAGGCCACGCTGCCCTTCTTGCAGGCGGCATTCACGGGGGCAGACATCGCATTGCACGCGGCCATCGTCGAGGGCATGCCAGTAGCGGCCGGGGACGGCGCCGTCGATGATCTCGCTCGTCATAGTTTCGGACATGCCATGCCTGTCATGCTGGACACTCGGCTTGCCGCATAGGTGGGAGTAGACTAACGCCATGTCAACGCAGGTGCGACCATGAGCTTCATCCGCTCCGCTGCCGTCGCTGGCCTTTTCTATCCCAACGATCCCGAGACGCTGGCGGCGACCGTGCGCGGCCTTCTGGCTGGTGCCGCGGCCAACGGGCAGGCGGTGCCGAAAGCGCTGATCGTGCCGCATGCTGGATACGTCTATTTCGGCGCCATCGCGGCAAGCGCCTATGCCCGCCTC
>CAMCUA010000305.1 GCA_945878455.1 Asaia bogorensis
CGACGCCTGGATTTCCTTTTCCGTGTGGGTGTCCAAGGCGCTGGTGGCCTCGTCGAACAGCAAGATGCGCGGCTGCTTCAAGATGGTGCGGGCGATGGCGACGCGCTGTTTCTCGCCGCCTGACAGCTTCAGGCCGCGCTCGCCGACCCGGGACTCATAGCCGTCGGGCAGGGACAGAACGAAATCGTGGATGCGGGCCAGTCGGGCGGCTTCCTCGACCTCGGCGCGGCTGGCCCCGGGACGACCGTAGGCGATGTTGTAATAGATGGTGTCGTTGAACAGGACGGTATCCTGGGGAACGATGCCGATGGCGGCGCGCAGTGACTGTTGGGTGACCTCGCGGATGTCCTGTCCATCGATCAGGATGCGCCCGCCTTCGACATCGTAGAAGCGGAACAGCAGACGCGAGATGGTCGATTTCCCCGAGCCCGTCGGCCCGACGATGGCCAGCGTCCGGCCCGGTGGCAGGCTGAAGGAAACGCCGTGCAGGATCTGGCGGCGCGGATCGTAGCCGAAGGTCACGTTGTCGAAGACGATGGTGCCGCCCGCCGCGGCCAGCGGTTGGGCGTCGGGGGCATCGGCGATCTCCATATGCTCGTCGAGCAGTTTGAACATCTGCTCCATGTCGATCAGCGACTGCTTGATCTCGCGATAGACATAGCCCAGGAAATTTAGCGGCATGTAAAGTTGCAGCAGGTAGGCGTTGACCAGCACGAAATCGCCGATGGTCATGGTGCCGCCGATGACGCCATAGCCGGCCATCGCCATCACCACGGTCAATCCGATGGAGATGACCGCCGCCTGGCCGACGTTGAGCAGGGACAGGGAAACGCTGGATTTGACCGCCGCTGTTTCATAGGCCCGCAGCGAATCGTCGTAGCGTCGGGATTCATGGGCTTCGTTGCCGAAGTACTTCACCGTTTCGAAATTGAGCAGGGAATCGACGGCCTTGGTGCTGGCCTCGCTGTCCTTGTCGTTCATGGCGCGGCGGAATTTGGTGCGCCATTCGGTCACCGTCAGGGTCCAGGCGACATAGCCGATCACCGTGACGAAGGTGACCAGCGCGAACCAGCCGTCGTAGAACCACCACAGGATGGCACAGACCATGCCGATCTCGACGAAGGTCGGCAGAATGTTGAACAGCATGTAGCTGAGCAGGGATTCGATGCCCCGCGTGCCGCGCTGCACAGCGCGGCTTACACCGCCGGTCTGACGTTCTAAGTGAAAACGCAAGGCCAGGCGATGCAGGTGTTCGAACGTGCGGATGCCGGCCTGGCGGACGGCGCGCTGCGCCACCTTGGCGAATATCGCGTCGCGCAGTTCGCCGAAGGCCAGGGCCAGGACGCGCAGCGTGCCATAGGCGATCAGGATGGCGATGGGCACGCCGACGGCCAAGACCAGGCCGTTGTCGCCGGCTGCCGGCAGCAGCGAATCCACCGCCTGTTTGTAGAAGACCGGGACGCTGACGTTGGCGAGCTTGGCGGCGATCAACAGGACGATGGCGATGACAACGCGGGCGCGCAATTCCAACTCGCCCTTCGGCCAGAGGAACGGCAGCAGGACGCGCAACGTGCCGATGTCGTTGCGCTTACCTTGCGGTATCGCTGGCTCTCCCAAGCTTCTCAAGGCTATTCCCAACCCCTCGGTGCCGTTTTCCGGGAATCGATGCGTTCACGGACCGACCAGATATAGGCGTATCCGGCGCTGGCCGCCATATCCCGACGGTAGCCTTATTTCGCTACGTCTTCATGGCGGCAGCGGACGCCATTGCCGACATCGACGCACATATGAACACGATGGGTTTGCGCCCGGCTTTCGACCCACCACAGGCGTTCGCCGGCAACGACATTCTCGGCGCGTTGGCCAAAGCCTTCGGCCGGGGTCTGGGCAAGGGCGGCGGTGGGCAGCTTATCGACAAGCAGTGCCGCGGCGATGGCGACGGCGGCGATAACGATGGCTTGGGGGTAGGTCATGGGATGTCCTTTCCGGGGATATGGGCTTGCATCGGCGCGCGACCCGGCCATATCAAGCGGAGAGGCCAGCGTCGCTCCGCCACTTGCGGGGGGCGCCGCCGGCCCTCGGGCTCGACCGCTAGGTGGGTCCGCACACAATCCATGTTGCTCATAGGGAGAATATGGCGATGAACGACCGGCAACAAAACAACGATGTGGATGGCGGCGCAGGCCAAACCGCCCAGCCCTTCAGCGCCATAGGGCTATCCGCTGTTGGCTATGCCCGGCCAGCAGAACTCGATGGCCGGCAGATTTTTGCCATTCATGCCGCCGACGGCGCGCAGATCGGCGCGGCGCCGACCCGCGAGCACGCCCATGCGGCGATGATCCAGCACGGCCTGATCCCGCTGTCGCTGCACTGAGGACGGGTCAGTCCTCGAGCAGGCTGCGCAGCATCCAGGCGGTCTTTTCGTGCACCTCCAGGCGTTGGGTCAGCAAGTCGGCTGTCGGCTGGTCGTTGGCGGCGTTGACCAGGGGGAATAGGCCGCGCGCCGTGCGCGCGGTGGCTTCCTGGGCAGCGACCAGATGGCGGATCATGGCGGTGGCCTTGGGCGTGCCTTCGACTTCCTCAATTGAGGCCAGATTGATGAACTCCTTGTAGGTGCCAGGGGCCGGATGGCCGAGCGCACGGATGCGTTCGGCGATCAGGTCGAGCGCCGTCCACTGTTCGGTGTACTGGCCCATGAACATCAGGTGCAGCGTGTTGAACATCGGCCCGGTGACGTTCCAGTGGAAATTATGGGTCATCAGGTAGAGCGTATAGCTATCGGCCAATAGGGCGGACAGGCCGTGGGCGATCTTCTTGCGCTCGGCCGTACTAATGCCGATGTCGATAGCCGGGGTCCTGGCGGGCTTGGCGGTTATGATCGTTCTCCGTGGTCAAGGGCGCGTGCGTCATGGCGATGCGGCGCATTCTGACGAAGACTGATTCAATCATCCAATGAGTAATACTCAAAAATGTAATTGGAAAAATCGATATATCGGAAGAGCGGCAGTTGCCTAGAGCACGGCTTGCGCCAAGATCATGACCGCTACCATGACAATGACGAAGCCGGCTTCGACGGCGATGGCATAGCTGCTTTTCTTGGCGAAGAGGCCACCGGAGACGACGAAGAGCGCGATGGTCACCGCGATCAGGATGGCTGTCGTCAGCGCGTTTTGCGCGGCAGCGATGCCCACCACCCAGGCTAACAGAAAGGTTGCGGCAAGCTGCGTGACCATGGCCATCACCGGCATACTGGCTGCCGCGCCGAGTTCGACACCGACTCCCTCGGCCCACTTCTTGCCGAACAGCGCCGGCGAATACCACAGCCACCCCAA
>CAMCUA010000306.1 GCA_945878455.1 Asaia bogorensis
CGCCGCGCGGATAGCGGAAGGCACATGGCCGGTCGTCGATATGCGCCGCCGTGGCCACCATATGCGCCAGTTCCGCTTCGTCGGCCGCCGCCATGACGATGAAGTTGGGCAGGCACCCGAGATAAGCGACATCGAACGATCCGGCATGGGTGGCGCCGTCGGCGCCGACCAGACCGGCGCGGTCGATGGCGAAGCGCACCGGCAGCTTTTGGATCGCCACGTCGTGGACGACCTGATCGTAGGCGCGTTGCAGGAAGGTGGAATAGATTGCGGCGAAGGGCTTAAAGCCTTCCGTCGCCAGGCCGGCGGCGAAGGTGACGCCGTGCTGTTCGGCGATGCCGACGTCGAAGCAGCGCTTGGGGAATTTCTCGGCGAACAAATTGAGCCCGGTGCCATCGGGCATGGCCGCCGTGACGGCGACGATACGGTCGTCGGCCTCGGCCTCCTGGATCAGCGCCTTAACGAAGACGCTGGTGTAGGAAGGCGCATTGGCTTTCGGCTTGTACTGCTTGCCAGTGACGACGTCGAACCTGGCGACGCCGTGGTATTTGTCGTCAGACTTCTCGGCCGGCTCGTAGCCCTTGCCCTTCTGCGTCACCACGTGGAGCAGGATCGGCCCGTTTTCGCGGTCGTCGCGGATGTTCTTCAGCACCGGCAACAGATGTTCCAGATTGTGCCCGTCGATGGGGCCGACGTAGTAAAAGCCCAATTCCTCGAAGAGCGTGCCGCCGGTCACCATGCCGCGACCGTATTCCTCAGCCTTGATCGCCGCCTTTTCCAGGCGCGGTGGGAATTTCTTCGCCATCTCGCGGCCGATGTGGCGGATCGAGCGGTAGGGCTTCGACGAGATCAGGCGTGACAGATAGGCACTGAGCGCGCCGACGGGGGGCGCGATCGACATATCGTTGTCGTTGAGGATGACCAACAGGCGGCTGTCCATGGAGCCGGCGTTGTTCATCGCCTCGTAAGCCATGCCGGCAGTCATGGCGCCATCGCCGATGACGGCGATGACGTGGTTGTCGCGTCCGTCCAGATCACGCGCCACCGCCATGCCGAGGCCGGCTGAAATGGAGGTCGAGCTATGCGCCGCACCGAAGGGGTCGTATTCGCTTTCGGCGCGCTTGGTGAAGCCCGACAAGCCATCGCCCTGGCGCAGGGTCAGCATGCGGTCGCGCCGGCCGGTGAGAATCTTATGCGGGTAGCACTGGTGGCCGACATCCCAGATCAGGCGATCGAGGGGCGTGTCGAACAGGTGATGCAGGGCGACCGTCAGTTCGACGACGCCCAGGCTGGCGCCCAAATGGCCACCGGTGATCGAGACGACGCGCACGGTTTCGCGGCGCAATTCATCGGCAAGCTGCTTCAGCTCGCCCTGCGACAGGTTTTTCATGTCGGCCGGCAGCTTGATCGTATCGAGCAATGGGGTGGCGAAATCTTCTGTCACTATGTCGCCCCTTTGTCCTTTGCGCCGCTGCCCCTAGCGGTAGAATCGGCGGCGCAACGGGCACAACCGCAGAAACCACTATGTAACATAGCCCGTCAGGCCCGTCTTTCCACAACAAACTGAGCCAGTTGGCGCAATACGCCGGCCTTGGCATCGAAGCTATCGAGGTGGCTGGCCGCCTGTTCGGCGATGGCCTGGGCCTGGGCACGGGCCCGTTCGACGCCCAACAGCGAGACGAAAGTGGCCTTGCCGGCGGCAGCATCCTTGCCAGTTTTCTTGCCGACTTCTGCGGCATCGCCCTCGACATCAAGCAAATCGTCGGCGATCTGGAAGGCCAGGCCAAGATCATGGGCGTAGTTGCGCAAGGCATGGCGGGATTCCTCGGAGGCCTTACCGAGAATGGCCCCGGCCTCGCAGGAAAAGCCGATCAGCTGGCCGGTTTTCAGGCGCTGCAGGCGGGCGACTTCCGGCATGTCCAAAGTGTGGTTCTCAGCCACCAGGTCGAGCATCTGGCCGCCGACCATGCCGCGCGGCCCGGCGGCCTTGGCCAGGGCCGTCACCAAATCGCAGCGGACGTGCGGATCAGCATGGGTGGCGGGATCGGCCAGCACCTCGAATGCCATGGTCAGCAAGGCATCGCCGGTCAGGATGGCGGTCGCCTCGTCGAACTTCACATGACAGGTCGGCTGGCCGCGGCGCAGGTCGTCGTCGTCCATAGCCGGCAGATCGTCGTGAATCAGCGAATAGCAGTGCACCATTTCGATGGCGGCGGCGGCACGCAAGGCGCGGCTGTCGGGCACCTCGAACAAGCGTGAACAGGCATGCACCAGGAATGGCCGGATGCGCTTGCCGCTGCCCAGCGTCGAATAGCGCATGGCCTCGAGCAGCCGCCTTTCCGGCCCCCGTTCAGGGCTCAGCAGACTGTCGAGGACCTCATTGACGGCACCGGCGGATGCCGCCAGCGCTTCAACCACGTTCGTCATCGCTCGCTTTCGTGCGGTGGGAGGGATGCGGCCTAGTCGAGCCGCGCCGGTTCGGTGGTGACGCCGCCGTCGGGACCCATGACGATGCGCTCGACGCGCAACTGGGCCTCTTGCAGGCGGGCTTCGCAATGACGCTTCAGCGCGGCGCCGCGTTCGTAGGCGTCGATGGCCTCGTCGAGCTTGCCCTGCCCCGCCTCGAGCCGGCGGACGATGGCCTCGAGTTCGGCTAGCGCATCCTCGAAGCTCATCTTGGCGATGTCGGCGGGGAGTTTCTTCTCGGCCATGCCGCGGATCCTGCTTTTGCGTCGGCGCGGAGCATAGGCAGCCGGCCCCTTACGGGCAACAGAAACCGGGTCCCTTAACCTTCCATCAATTCGCGGACATGGGCGGCGACGCTAGCGCCGAGGGCGTCCAGGTCGTAGCCGCCTTCCAGGGAGGAGATCAGCCGGTTGCCGCAATGGCGCCGGGCGATGGCCAGCAGTTCGCGGGTGACCCAGGCGAAATCGTCCTCGTGCAGGCGCAATTGTGCCAGCGGGTCGCTGGCATGGGCGTCGAAACCGGCCGAAATAATGAGGAATTCCGGCGCGAAAGCGTCGAGCGCCGGCAGGATGATACGCTCGTAAGCTTGGCGGAAGGCCAGCGAGCCGCTGCCCGGCGGCAGCGGTGCGTTGACGATGTTGCCGACACCGGTTTCCGACTCCCGCCCGGTCCCCGGATAGGCCGGCGACTGGTGGCTGGAGGTGTAGAAAAGGCTGGGATCGGACCAAAAGGCGTCCTGCGTGCCGTTGCCGTGATGAACGTCGAAATCGACAACCGCCACCCGGCCGATACCGTGCGCCGCTTGGGCATGGCGGGCGGCGACCG
>CAMCUA010000307.1 GCA_945878455.1 Asaia bogorensis
GATGCGCAGATTCATCGACTTTCTTCCCGCCAATAATAAGGAAAAGCCGCCCGTACGGCATACGCCTGATGCAGCAAGCCGCATGGAGATGTCGCTCGATACCCTTATTCCGGACAATCCCAACAAGCCTTATGACATGAAGGAATTGATCCTCAGGGTCGTCGACGAGGGTGACTTTTTCGAGATCAAACCGGAATTCGCGGGCAACATTGTCTGCGGCTTGGCGCGCATGGAAGGCTCGACGGTGGGTATCGTCGCCAATCAGCCGATGGTGCTGGCCGGTTGCCTGGACATTGATTCGGCGGTGAAGGCTGCGCGTTTCGTGCGCTTCTGCGATTGTTTCAATATTCCGCTGGTGACCTTCGTCGATGTGCCGGGGTTCCTTCCTGGGACCAGCCAGGAACTGGGTGGCATCATCCGGCATGGCGCCAAACTACTCTACTCCTATGCCGAAGCGACCGTACCGAAGGTTACCGTCATCACACGCAAAGCCTATGGCGGTGCCTATGACGTGATGAGCTCCAAGCACCTGCGAGGCGATGTAAATTACGCTTGGCCGACAGCCGAGATCGCTGTCATGGGCCCCAAGGGCGCGGTCGAAATCATATTCCGTCAGGAGGCGGGCGATGCCACTCGCCTTGCAGAGCGCACCGAGGAATATCGAACTCGCTTTGCGAATCCCTTTGTGGCCGGACGCCGAGGTTTCATCGACGATGTCATCATGCCGCACAATACGCGGGCGCGGATTTGCCGTTCATTGAAGATGCTGCGTGGCAAAGACCTGAAAAATCCGTGGCGCAAGCACGGTAACCTGCCTTTGTGACGGCAAATGGTTATCAGGCGGTGGCCAAGGGCGGCCGGCCCAACCTTTGGGCTGAAGTGCCGATGGCCCGTTCGATAGAAACCGCAACTGCGAGCAGGCGTTCTTCCTCGCCTGCCCGCATCATGATTTGCAAACCAACCGGCATGCCGGCGGTGTCCAGGCCACAGGGTAGGGTAACGGCGCACAACCTGAGAAAGTTGGCCGGCCAGGTGTTGCGCAGCATGGAGAGGTTGGCCGAAGGATAGGTGTCCGTTCCGTCGATGTCGGCGACCACTGGGGGCGTCAGCGCCACCGTTGGCGAGACGACGGCATCTACCGCCTGCAGTCTCAAGTCGGTGCTAGCCGCGATTCGGCTCAGGCCGGCGATGCGATCCAGATAATCGCAAGCCGTAAGACTTTCGGCGGTTATTATCCTGTGGCGGACGACAGGATCGAGAGTTGGCAACCAATCGGGGAGTTCGCGCCGGAGGAAGGCCAGTAGGTCGGCACCGGCCACCCCGCCGGCGCGAAAGATCGCCGTCGCAGAATCAAGTTCCGGCATCGACAGTTTTATACGCTTGACACCCTTCACCTCCAATTCGCCCAACGCGATCTCCACCGCTTCGCCGATTCCCGGTGACAGGTCGTTCCAAAAAGGATCGGAGACGATGCCTAGGCGCAGACTGGCAAGTTCTGCGATCGGTAGGGGCGTTGGTATGGGCTGACCTCGGTGCCGCGGGTCCAATGCGTAGAAGGCGAAGGCAAGGTCGGCCGCCGACCGGGCCAGGAGGCCGGGCGTGTCGAGCGCGGGGCTTAGAGGGACGATTCCTTGCAAAGACCAGCGGCCGTGTGTGATCTTGAGGCCGGCACAGCCGGTTACGCTGGCCGGAATTCGTACCGAGCCGGCTGTATCGGTAGCCGAAGGCAAGAAGTGCAGAGCCTTCCATCAGGCTGACCCCGGCGCCGGCGCTGGACCCTCCTGGGATACGATGTTGCTTGGGGTCCCAGGGATTACGCGGAGTGTGCCAATGATGATTGATGCCGACGCCGCCGAAGGCAAATTCAACCATTTGGGTCTTGCCAGCGACAACGGGCGCTTGGCTCCGGAAGGCACGCATGACCGGGCCTTCGACTTCCCAATTTGGTGGCAAGCGCCGGGGTGAGCCGGCAAAGGTTGGGTAACCACGGAGTGCGAACAGATCCTTGATCGACGTTGGAATGCCTTGCAGCGGAGCGAGGTTGTATCCGGCACGAAAAGCGCTGTCAGCCGCCCTGGCTTGTGCCTTGGCCCGATCTTCGTCCCAGTAGCTATAGGCGTGCAATCTGTCGTCAAGGCGACGATGATGATCTAGAACTTCGTCCCATATGGCCCGTGCTGACACTTTACCGTCACGCCTGGCAGCCGCGACATCCGCCAGCGTTCGGTCCATCCATGGATACATGGTTGGCGTAGCGATTATTCGATATCGACCTGATGGGCGAAAGCGTCTCCATCGGTCACGGTTATGCGCTTAAAGCCCATTAGCTTGAGCAGGTCGAAGAATGTAAAAAGGTCCTCGACGCCATAGGCGCGAAAGAAAGGCGTCGTGCGAGCGACCGAGGTCAATGTGGCCAGCAACGCCCGCGCTCGGTAGATGGTATCCAGTTGCCCTGGTACATTACTGACAATGATAATCTTTTCGGCTTCATCACCCTTTACGAAGACCGAATATGTGGGGGCATATGGGCGTGCCAGCATGCCGTTGACGATAGCGACAATGAAATCGATGCGCCGGCCGCGGTCGGCGTCTGGCTGGATCTGTGCTCGGGCTTTGTAAACTTCGACCTCAGCAGGTTCTGGGTAATAGTACCCGATGTGACGGTCTCGGCCCGTTTCATCGGCAATAGCGGAATTCGCCAACAACAGGGCGCCGAAAAGGCAGCTTAAAGCACGTTGAAGCATATCCATCTCAATCCATGCAGAGAGGCCAAGTCGAAGGGGGATAAGACCACGGTTGCCAGCCCTGCGCAAAGTATCGTACTGGAAAAAAGTCAAACCTCGGGGCCGATATCAGCGGTTGGGAATCAAGAACAAGGATTTGCCATGATCAAGCGGCGAAGCAGGATACGGATTAAGGCGCGGCCAAGGGTAGCGGCGACAGACCCCTCACTAGGGTGGAATGACGACGCCAATGTCCAACTATGCGTTGCAATCGAATTCTCCGATTCATCGTCTTTCAGGATCGGCTTTGGAGATATGAAGTACAACGAAGTCCAGACACCCTATTGAATGCCTGCTTTCGTTGCCTCCGAGACATTCCGCTCCCGATTGTCTGTTAACTGAATGCTAATTGAATTATCGTAACTGCCCAGGTTTCCTTGTAATTTCAAGCCGCGCGTAGCGCCTTTTCGAGGTCGCCTGGGTCTTGGCGCAGGGCTTTGATGATGTTCCAGCCCTGCTTTCTGGCGGTTGAGAGGAAGCCGCGGATGGTGGCGAAGTCGGCGGC
>CAMCUA010000308.1 GCA_945878455.1 Asaia bogorensis
GGCGACCCCCGCCGCGGCGGATATCTGTCCATCCTATTTGCAGCCGCCGCAGGTGACCTTCACCATCGATCCCGGTAAGCTCGTATACATTCGCCAGGCCAACCGCCGGGAACTGCACGATCTGCGCCGCCAATATGGAAAAATAGTGACCTTGGACACCGAGGTGGTCGGATTGACCGTGACCGACCTCAAGCAATGGCTACAGATCGAGGTTGAAACGCGGCCGGTTGGACAGGGCCGATCCTGTGCCTATCTGCGCAAGGTGGAGGCAACCATCGGTTACGAGAACATCCGCGTCTACGTGGCGCGCGACTATCGTCCCGGCAGTTGTCCCGACGGTGCCATCCTTGCCCACGAGAACCGGCATGTGACGGTCCATCGCACCACTTTGCAACGTTTCGGCCCCAATCTGCGCCAGGCACTGGAAGGTACGGCGCGCAAACAGGGGCCCTTGGTCGTCGGTCCCATCGGCGATGCAATTGCAGTATTTCAGGAACGTCTGCGCCAAGCGCTCGACCCGCTATTCACGCAAATGAACCACGAGATGGATAGGGCCAACGCTGTCATTGATTCGCCGGCGTCTTACGCTGGCGATCATTCCCGTTGCAAGGACTGGTAGGTCACGCCAATCGCCTCAGGCAGGCCTCGGCGGCGGCGTCCAGGATGGCCTCGCTGTCGATGCGATAAAGCCGGTAAAGGTCGGGGATGTCGCCGGATTGTCCGAAGTGTTCGACACCTAGGGTCGCGACGCGGAAGCGCCCGACCGAACCGATCCAACCGAGGCTGGCGGGATGGCCGTCGAGCACGGTGATCAGCGCGGCGTCCGGGGCCAGGGCGCCCAGCAGACGCTCGATGTGGGACAGGGGACTGTCGCGGCGGCGTTCCCGGGCCCGGCAGGCAGCAGTCCAACCGTCATGCATGCGGCCGGCCGATGTGACAACCAGCAGGCCGGCACCCGGTATGTCGTCGACGAGCTGCCGGTGGGCGACGATCGCTTCAGGCGTTACCGCGCCCATGCAAACAATGGCCAGTTCGGCGTTGGAAGTCGGCGGCTGCAGCCAATAACCCCCGTCGATGATGTCTTGGCGTAGCACGGGCGTCATGATGCGAACCGGCTGTTCGACACTGCGCGTCGAGAGGCGAAGGTAAACGGAACCGCCCCCGTCAGGACCGCTCCCGTCAACCTGCATGTGGTCGAACCCCCATGCCATGATGGCGGCAACCTCGTCGGCAAAAGCCGGCTCGAAATCGGCAATGCCGTCGTGACTCATGCCGATCAGCGGCGTAATCACCGACTGATGCGCACCGCCCTCCGGTGCCAGCGTGATGCCCGAAGGCGTGCCGACCACCATGAAACGGGCATCCTGATAGGCGGCATAGGTCAATGCATCGAGCCCGCGGTGGATGAACGGATCGTAGAGAGTGCCGACCGGCAGCAACCGGGCGCCGAATAATTGTTCAGACAGGCCGAGAGCTGCCAGCAGCAGAAACAGATTGTTCTCCGCGATGCCCAGTTCCATGTGCTGGCCTTGCGGTGACATGGTCCACTTCTGGGCCGACGGGATGTGTTCGGCGCGAAAGACATCGGGCAAATTCTTGCGGTGGAACAGCCCGCGTTGATTGACCCAACCGCCCAGGCTGGTCGAAACCGTGACATCGGGCGAGGTGGTCACGATGCGCCGCGCCAGCTCCGAATCCGAACGGCCCAACTCATTCATGATCCGCCCAAAGGTTTCCTGCGTCGACACGCGCTCGCCGTGCGGTGTCGGGAAGTTTTCCATGCGGATGGGCGCTGCCCTGGCACGTGGCTTGGGGCGAGATAGGAAGGGAACGTCCTTTAGGAAAGAAGCCAGTTCGCTCGCCGGCATATCCAATCCAGCAAAGGGCTCCCATTCCTCGCCGTCGGCGATCCCCATGGCCTGCTTGAAGCCTTCCATCTGCTCGGGGGTCATCTGGCCGGCGTGATTGTCTTTGTGGCCAGCCATCGGCAGACCCTGTCCCTTCACCGTATAGGCGACGAAGCAGACTGGCTCCTCGTCGCGCACGGTTTGGAAAGCCTCCAGCACCGCCTGCATGTCATGACCGGCGAGGTTGGTCATTAAGCGGTGCAGCGATGGGTCGTCGTGAGAATCGAGCAATTCCTTTAGGCCTTGGGTACCACGCAAATCGGCGCGCAAGTGGTCGCGCCAAGCACCGCCGCCTTTGAAGCACAAGGCCGAATACAGCTGGTTCGGGCAGTCGTCGATCCATTGTTGCAGTGCGCCGCCGGCCGGCCCCTCGAAAGCCGCCTGAAGCTTCTTGCCGAATTTCAGAATCTCGACCCGCCAGCCAACGGTGCGGAAGAAGTCGTGGATCTTCTTGAACAGGAAATCGTTGATGACGCCGTCCAGGCTTTGGCGGTTATAGTCGATCACCCACCACAGATCGCGGACTTCGTGCTTCCAGCCTTCCTGCAGCGCCTCGAAGACATTGCCTTCGTCCAGTTCGGCATCGCCCATGACGGCAACCATGCGGCCGCGTGGCCGGTCCTCGGGTGCCAGTCCTTTCAAATGGACGTAATCGCGCACCATGGCCGCGAACAGCGTGGTGCCGACGCCAAGGCCGACCGAACCGGTAGAAAAATCGACATCGTCGCTATCCTTGGTGCGCGACGGATAGGACTGCGCGCCGCCCAGCGCGCGAAAAGCTTTCAACTTATCCAAGGTCTGATTACCCAGCAGGTACTGGATGGCGTGAAAGACCGGCGCGGCATGCGGCTTAACCGCGACACGGTCGTCCGGCCGCAGCACATCCATATATAGGGCGGTCAGCAAGGTTGTTGCCGATGCGCAGGATGCCTGATGGCCGCCCACTTTGATCCCATCGCGACTGGGACGAATATGGTTGGCGTGATGGATCATCCAGGACGACAGCCACAGCACCTTGCGCTCGATGGCCGTTAGGTAGGCGAGGCGCCCTGGATCCACCAGGTTGGACCGCCGTGCGGCGTCTGGGGCGGCTAAGGGAATGGCGGGTGACTGTTGATGGAGCATGGGTCTTCCCGAACCGGGGACATTGTGAACCACCAGATTACCACGTTCCACCCATTTTCCGGATGGAGTCTTCCATTCCGGCGTGATCGGCCCCCATTAGGTGGTCCGGGTTGAATGTTAGTGCATTGCTTCCTCCCTGGCCATTGCCGGCTGTAGGTGGAGCGAAGCGGAACCGGAAGGCGGCAATGGCGGCGTCGCGGTTTCCGGGGCCGGTGGCCGGTAACCGAG
>CAMCUA010000309.1 GCA_945878455.1 Asaia bogorensis
TGATCGAGACCATCTTCGACACGCTGAACGCCAAGGCAGCAATCTACGCCGTGAAGATGTTTTTCGAAACGGCGGACAAGCGCCTGCCGATCATGATTTCCGGCACCATCACGGATGCTTCCGGGCGGACCCTGTCGGGACAAACGACGGAAGCCTTCTGGAACGCGGTATCCCACGCCGAACCGCTGATCGTCGGTTTGAATTGCGCGCTTGGCGCCACCGAACTGCGCCAATACGTGCAGGAACTGGCCCGCGTCGCCGCCACCCACGTCAGCTGCCATCCCAACGCCGGGCTGCCCAATGCCTTTGGCGGCTATGACGACACACCCGAATTCATGGCCAGGTCCATCGGCGAATGGGCCGGTGCCGGTCTGGTCAACATCGTCGGCGGCTGTTGCGGCACCACGCCGGCGCATATCGCCGCCATCGCCGAAGCCGTGCGCACGCTTCCGCCGCGCAGCCTTCCCGATATCCCGCGCCATTGCCGCCTGAGCGGGTTGGAACCGTTGACCGTCAATAAGGTGACCGGTTTCGTCAACGTCGGCGAGCGCACCAACGTCGCCGGATCGATCCGCTTCAAGAAGCTGGTCCTGGCGGGCGACTATACGGCAGCCCTGGACGTGGCCCGCCAGCAGGTGGCCAACGGCGCCCAGGTCATCGACGTCAACATGGACGATGCCATGCTCGACGCCGAGCGGGCGATGGACCGCTTTCTCAAGCTGATCGCCGGCGAACCCGATATCGCCCGGGTGCCGGTGATGATCGATTCGTCGAAATGGTCGGTGATCCAGGCCGGGCTGAAGTGCATCCAGGGCAAGGGCATCGTCAATTCGATCAGCATGAAGGAAGGCGAGGAGGCCTTCATCGTCCAGGCCCGCGAGGTGCGCCGCTATGGCGCCGCCGTCGTCGTCATGGCCTTCGACGAACAGGGCCAGGCCGATTCCTTCGCCCGCATGATCGCCATTGCCCACCGCGCCTACCGCATCCTGACCGAGCAGGTGGGCTTTCCGCCGGAAGACATCATCATCGATGCCAACATCTTCCCGATCGCCACCGGCATCGCCGAACACGACCGCTATTCGCTCGATTACATCGAGGCGGTCCAGGCGATCAAAAAGGAGCTGCCCTGCGCGCTGACCAGCGGCGGGGTGAGCAACATGTCGTTTTCGTTTCGCGGCAACGACGCGGTGCGCGAGGCGATGCACGCCGTCTTCCTCTACCACGCAGTCAAGGCCGGCATGGACATGGGCATCGTCAACGCCGGCCAGCTCGCCATCTACGCGGACATTCCCGATGATCTGCGCGAGCGGGTCGAGGACGTGGTCCTGGCCCGCCGCCCGGACGCCGCCGAACGGCTGCTGGAAGTCGCAGATCAGGCCAAGGGGCAGGTGCGCGACAGCAAGATCGACCTATCGTGGCGCGACGGCAGCGTCGAAGCACGGCTGACTCACGCCCTGGTCAAGGGCATCGCCGATTTCGTCATCGCAGATACAGAAGAAGCGCGGCTGACATTCGCCCGCCCCATTCAGGTCATCGAAGGGCCGCTGATGGACGGCATGAACGTGGTCGGCGACCTGTTCGGTTCGGGCAAAATGTTCCTGCCCCAGGTGGTGAAAAGCGCCCGCGTTATGAAGCAGGCAGTGGCCCACCTGATCCCCTACATCGAGGCGGAAAAGAGCGGCAAGGCGCAGACCAAGGGCAAAATCGTCATGGCCACGGTCAAGGGCGACGTCCACGACATCGGCAAGAACATTGTCGGCGTGGTCATGCAGTGCAACAACTTCGAGGTCATCGACCTCGGCGTCATGGTGCCGCACGCCCGCATCCTGAAGACCGCCCGCGAGGTCGGCGCCGACATGATCGGGCTTTCCGGCCTGATCACGCCGTCGCTCGAAGAGATGTGCATGGTGGCCAGCGAGATGACGCGCGAGGGCTTCACCCTGCCGCTGCTGATCGGCGGGGCGACGACCTCGAAGATGCATACGGTGGTGAAGATCGCGCCCAACTACAAGGGGCCGGTGATCCATGTGCTCGATGCCTCGCGCGCCGTCGGCGTCGCCACCCAATTGGTCAGCGACAGCCAGCGCGACGGCTTCGTCGACCGCATCCGCGACGAATATGCCGAGCTGCGCACGGCCCACGAGGGCCGCGAGAGTCGCGGCAAGCAACTGAGCATCGCCGAGGCGCGGGCCAATCGCCAGCGCATCGACTGGGCCGCCGCCGCGCCGGCCCGGCCGTCGTTTCTCGGCACCCGGAGCTTCGAGGATTACGACCTGTCCGAACTGGTCAGCCGCATCGATTGGACGCCCTTCTTCCGCACCTGGGAGCTGGCCGGCAACTACCCGGCGATCCTCGAGGATGCGAAGGTCGGCGAGGTGGCGCGCAATCTGTTCGCCGATGCGCAAGCCATGCTGCAACGGATTGTCGGCGAGAAATGGCTGACGGCCAAGGCGGTGTTCGGCTTCTTCCCGGCCAACGCCGTCGGCGACGATGTCGAGATCTATACCGACGACAGCCGCGCCACGGTGCTGACCACCGTCCACTTCCTGCGCCAGCAGATGGACAAGCAATCGGGCCGGGCGAACAACTGCCTCGCCGATTACGTCGCGCCGAAGGACAGCGGCATTGCCGATTACATCGGTGGCTTTGCGGTAACCACCGGACACGGCATCGAGCCGCATCTGGCCCGCTTCCAGGCCGACCACGACGATTATTCCGACATCCTGTTGAAAGCGCTCGCCGACCGCCTGGCCGAAGCCTTCGCCGAGCGGCTGCACGAACGGGTGCGCAAGGAATTCTGGGGCTATGCCAACGACGAGAAGCTATCCAACGACGACCTGATCAAGGAACGCTATCGCGGCATCCGCCCGGCGCCCGGCTATCCGGCCTGCCCCGATCATAGCGAAAAATCGATCCTGTTCGATCTTCTGGACGCGACAAATGCGGCCGGCATCGTGCTGACCGAAAGCTTCGCCATGACGCCGACCGCGGCCGTATCGGGCTTCTACCTCGCCCATCCCGAAGCCGCCTATTTCGGTGTCGGACGCATCACCAAGGATCAGGTCGAGGATTACGCCAAGCGGCGCGGCGTGTCGCTGCACCAGGCCGAACGCTGGCTGTCGCCGAACCTGCTGTATGACCGGTAAGGCGGGGGCTAAATTCTCATTCCAAGTGCAACACCGTTATGCTTCGGAGTTGCGATGGGAATTCACTATGGTCAGCTCGACCTTGATGAGCGTTACGAGCTTTATCGTCTCC
>CAMCUA010000310.1 GCA_945878455.1 Asaia bogorensis
CGCTGCCGCCCTGAACCGCGAGACCGGCCGGCTTATTGATAACCAGCACCTGATCGTCACAATGAAGCACACAATCGCGCAGCAAATCGGCGTCAGAATGGCTGACGAACCGTGGCCGCCTCAGCGCGTCCCGATCAGTCGTTTCCCCACCGATGGACTGCGGTGGTAGCCGCACGGCTTGGCCGGCGGCTGTCCGTTCCCCGCCCTTGACACGCCGGCCATCGACTCGAACTTGCCCGGTACGCAGCCACTTCTGCAACTGCCCCATCGATATGGTGGGTAATTTGCGACGCAGCCAGCGGTCGATTCGCTGATCGGCTTCGTCGGGTTCGACGGCAATGACCTGCGGTCCCGCCATGAACTGTCGCTCCTCTTAGATCAGGCCGAATATCCAGCCTTCGTTCCGGTGGGCCGCAGCTGTCATGGCCACCGGGCGCCAGAGTTCGGCGACAGGCGCGTAATAGCGCAGGGCTGCGGCGGAAACCAGGGCATCGCAGGCATGATCGTCCAAATGCCCCCCAGGCGCCACATCGAGCCTTACATCCAAGCCTCGAAGAACATCTTCTAATATACTCTTATCACGTATTTTCTTCCGAATTCTGGCCTTCATGATGAAAAGGCTGGGGTAGATTTCGACACAGGTGGACTGTCGGCCTCCCATCGGTGCAAAAGGCCAGATCGACAGGTTGGGCTGCTGTTGCAAGCGGTGCAACAGCCGCATGCCCGCGAACGATCCCTTGCCCACTTGCGCCGCGCCGATCAGCTTGAAGACACTCTGGGGCACACCCAATCCAGCAACGCGGCAGGCTTGATCGGTCGCGCGTAACCGCTCATCGAAACCCACTGGCCGCTTGCCCCGACTCCAGAACAGTCGAGCCAGTGTGGGATCCTCGACGACAGCCCCGGCATAAAGGTCATCCTGGCCAGCGCAGATATCGTCAATGAACTGCCAGAGGGAGGCAGGCGTCAATATCTTCCGCCCGGATCCCGGGAGAAAGCCGAAAGCTTTGTCAAAAGGTAAGGCAAAGGCAAAGTCGAATCCGATGAGCAGGGCTCGGCCGTGGGCTAACTGTCCCAGCAACCAATCGTGAACCGCCATCCGGCGCCAATACCGTCCTACGGGCGGGCTTAGTAGGCTTAGGCGCCCGTCCGCTTCGCACATCGCCACAGCCACGCCCCGGTAGCCCGGCAGTCTGGCACCCGACCAGTCGATGGCGATGAAGCGATCGAAACTCACAGTTCGCCGCCACCCCCTTGCGTACCGCCGCCTTGCCGCAGGCGGTCCCAATAGGCGAGCCGCTTGGTGACATCGCGCTCGAAACCGCGATCGCCTGGCATATAAAACCGCCGTCGCACCATGCCCTCGGGAAAATAGTTCTGGCCGGAAAATCCCTCAGCCGTGTCATGGTCATAGACATAGCCATCACCGTATCCCATGTCCTTCATCATTCGGGTCGGGGCGTTCAGGATGTGCTTGGGCGGCATGAGCGAACCGGTTTCGTGGGCCGCGCTTTTGGCTGCACCCGCGGCCTTATAGGTGGCGTTCGACTTCGGTGCCGTTCCCAGATAGATGACCAGCTGCACCAAGGCCAATTCGCCCTCGGGGCTACCCAAGCGCTCGAAGGCCTCCCACGCCGCTAGAGCCTGCACCAACGCGTGCGGGTCGGCCAATCCGACATCCTCGACGGCAAATCGGGTCAAGCGGCGGGCGATATAGCGCACATCCTCGCCACCCGCGATCATTCGGGCAAACCAATAAAGCGCCGCATCCGTGTCCGAGCCTCGCAATGACTTGTGCAAGGCACTGATCAAATTGTAATGCGCCTCTTGGCCCTTGTCGTAGAGCGGCACTCGCTTCTGGACAATGCGCGCCAGATCCTTGGTCTCCAAGACCTGACCCGGTGGCAGTTCGAACAGCATTTCCACCATGTTGAGCAGGTATCGGCCGTCACCATCCGCCATCGCACGCAGGCTCGCCCGGGCATCGGTGGATATCGGCAGGGCTCGCCCCATCTCCGCCTCGGCGCGGACCAACAGGCTTTCCAAAGCCGTGTCGTCGAGGCGGTTCAGAACCAGAACCTGGCAGCGCGACAGCAAGGCAGCGTTGAGTTCGAACGAGGGGTTTTCCGTGGTCGCCCCAACCAGAATCACGGTTCCATCCTCGACATAGGGTAGAAAGCCATCCTGCTGGGCGCGGTTGAACCGGTGAATTTCATCGATAAACAGCAACGTACCCTGGCCGCCATCGCGCCGCCCGCGCGCCCGCTCGAACACCTTGCGCAGGTCGGCTACACCGGAAAAAACCGCCGACAACGGTTCGAATGCCAGATCGGTACGTTCCGCCAGTAGCCTGGCGATGGTGGTCTTGCCCGTGCCCGGCGGTCCCCACAGAACGATGGAGGCGATGCGACTATTGGCCAGCATTCGTCCGAGCGGCCCATCAGCAGCCAACAGATGATCTTGGCCAACGACCTGATCGAGGGAGCGGGGCCGTAACCTGTCGGCCAGGGGTCGAGGCGCTTGGGCCTCGAACAGCGTGCTCACCGCTTGAAATCCAGGTTGATCTCGCGTCCCTCCCGCACGATGGCTATCCGCCAACGCTCCGGCTGACCGTTTAGGGCCTGGCGCAACTCGTCGACCGAACGGATGCGCCGATTGCCGATGGCAGCGATCCGATCGCCGACGCGAAAGCGCAAGCGCTCAGCCGGGCTGCCGTCGCGAATGGCGAATAGAATCGCACCACTGTCGAAGGCATCGAGATTCAATTCCTCCGCCACGGCAGGCGAGAGGTTAACCACCACGGCACCGGAGAGCGGATTGATGCCATCGATTTCGGTTGCCTGCCGGGGTGGCTCCTCCGGCGGTCCAATCAATTCGACGGTTACTGTTTCCGTGCGGCCGCGGCGCCAGATAGCAAAAGCCGCCGTATCTCCGACCGGCAAGGTCGCAATGCGAAATCTCAGCGCCTGGGGATCGTCGACATCACGCCCGCCGATAGCAGTCACCACATCGCCAACACGCAGGCCACCTCGTTCGGCCGGACCGCCGGGAAAGATCTTCTCGATCAGGATGCCGCCGGGCCGCTCCAGACGCAGAGAGGCCGCCACGTCGTTGGTCACCGGCTGGCCTTTGGCGCCCAGCCACGGACGAACCAGCCGGCCATACCGTTCCAATCCAAACAGAACCGAACGGACCATATTCGACGGAACCGCAAATCCGAT
>CAMCUA010000311.1 GCA_945878455.1 Asaia bogorensis
GGTGTGTGCCGCAGTTGTCGCGGCGGTTGCGGCATAAGCGGGTCGGGTGAAACCGGTGGTGGCCCCTCGTCGAACTCCAGTTCCCCCTCACCCAACCCTCTCCCCGCCGGGGAGAGGGCTAATGTGCTGCCGTGTTACTTCAATTGTTCACCCGCCCGACACCAACGGCGCCACCATCGCCCGGATCGCCGCGACGATGCTCGGTGCCACCACCCGGCTGGTGCGCGGGTTGGTCGGCGAGGGCCGGTTGCGGCTGATCAGGGTCAGGCCGATGTTGTCGGATTCGATCTCCACCATATGCACGGCGCCGGGCAGGTCGGAGCGGGCCCAGACCTCGATCTCCGTGCGTTCGAAACCGATGCCGGCCAGGCTCAGCGTCACCGCCACGTTGAAGTGGCGCGGAAAGACCTTGGCCGCGTCGCCGGCCGTGCCGTGGAAAACCAACACCGGATCGGCCGGTGGGTTCTTCGCGAAATCGAAGCCCTTGGCGATGATGTAGTCCTCATGCGCCAGCGAGTCGGCGCGAATCTGCGAGGTCAGCTTGACGCTTTGGATCTCGCCCTCGCGCGCTGCGCGCAGGATGTCGAGGCCGGGCAGCGCCCCGTTGGCGATGCGCAGCTTGGCGCCGGACTTGCGCGCGAAGTCCTCCGCCTCGGGCATGGCGAGCAGCCCGGCGGCGCTGACCACGATCACCGTCTTGCCCGCGCCCAGGCAGACCTTAAGGATATCGGGCAGGGCGGAGGCGATGGCGCATTCGGCGATGACATCGGCGTGCTCCGGCAGTTCAGCCAGCGTCACCACCTTCAGCGTCGGTGAAATCTTCGCCGCGTTGAGGCGCGCCTTGTCCAGGTCGCGCGCCGTCACCGCCGTCAGCGTCACGCCGGGAATTGCCCCCGCTGTCAACCGCCGCGCCACCTCCTGCCCCGAATTGCCGAACCCGGCTAAGGCGACCCGCATGTTTCTGCTCCCCCTAAAAATTCTCCTCACGTTGAGGAGCCGGCGTCACGATGTTGCCCATCCTTCGAGACGCCCCTGCGGGGCTCCTCAGGATGAGGCCGTTACTCAAATCCTCATCCTGAGGAGGGCCAAAGGCCCGTCTCGAAGGATGGGCAACTGCTCGTATCTTTCCGCCTCACCCCAGATACCGCACCGGATTGTTCGCCCGCCAGAACCAGTTGATCATCGTGTTGATATCGAACACCGGCAGCCCCGTCACCATGCGCACCGCCCGGCTGAACGGGCACATGTTGGTGCATTCGAACAGAATCGCCCCGGCCTCCGGGCATTCGCTGATGAACTCCCGTGCCATCTCGACCATCTCGGCCTCCAGCACGTCGGTGTCCAGCTCCGGCCCGTTGCCGATATAGACCTTGGGAAAGACCGCGTCCGGCTTCATGCCCTTGACCTGCACCGGGATATCGCGGCTCGACCAGCCGACGCCCTGGAAATGGCCTTCGGTGATGAACTGGGCGCGTTCGGTGAACAGCCCGATTTTGCGCCCCGGCGGCAGCATGGCATGGATCAGCGGCGCTTGGATCAGCGCCGAGGCGAACACCGGGATGTTGACCGCCGCCGCCAGCTCCTTCTGGAACGGCGTCAAAAAGCCGCAGCTCGTCGTGATGGCGGCGACGCCGTCCCGTTCCAGTTCGCGCGCCCCTTCGATGAACGGCTGGATCAACGCCGCATCAGGCGCATGCCCCATGATGCGGCTCTGCACGGCGCCCTTCACCGTCTTGTAGCGCACCGGAAAGTCGAAGGAGCGCGCGTTGCCGATATCTCCCGGTGGGCGCGGGAACGAGGTATCGAGCATCAGAATGCCGATGTCCTGCCCGTAATTGGTGAAGCCCCCCGTCATCTTCATGATTCGTCGCTCCTCACGTTCTTAGCGCACCGCGTCGAGCACGGCGGCGATGACCCGTTCCACCATGGCGTCGGTCATCCCTGGAAACAACGGGATGGTCAGCGCGCTGTCGTAATAGGCTTCCGCCACCGGAAAGTCGCCGCGCCCATGGCCGTAGCGCTGTCGGTAATAGGGCTGCAGGTGCAGCGGGATGTAATGCACATGCACACCGATGCCGCGCCCGCGCAGGTCGTCGAACACCTCGCGCCGCGTCCGCCTCATGGCGCTCAAGCACAGCCGCAGCATATACAGGTGCCAGGCGCTTTCCCGGTCGCCCTCCTGGTGCGGCACGGTCAGCAGCGGCGATGCCGCGAAGGCCTCATTGTAACGCCGGGCGATGGCGCGGCGGCGTTGCAGGAAGCCGTCCAGCTTGCCCATCTGGCTGATGCCCAGCGCGCATTGCATATCGGTGATGCGATAGTTGAAGCCGAGTTCCTGCATCTCGTAATACCAGCCGGCCTTGCCCTGGTTCTTCTGCTTGGCCGTATTCGGCCCGTCGGCATCGGCGGCCTGTTCGGCCAGGGTCATCGCCGCCGCCTCGCCGGTGATGCCGTGGGTGCGGAACAGCCGCAGGCGGGCGGCCAGGTCGTCATTGTCGGTCAGCACCATGCCGCCTTCGCCGGTGGCCACATGCTTGACCGGATGGAACGACAGGATGGTCATGTCGGCCAATGTGCCCACCGCCCGGCCGCGATAGGTGGCGCCCAGCGAATGTGCCGCGTCCTCGATAACCATCAAGCCATGCTGCTTGGCGATGGCGGCGATGTCGTTCATGTCGGCTGGCTGGCCGGTGAAGTCGACCGGCACGATGGCGCGCGTCTTCGCGGTGATCGCCGCTTCCAGCTTGGTCGGGTCCAAGCAATAGGTATCGGCGCGGATATCGGCGAAGCGCACCTCGCCGCCGAGATAGAGCGCGCAATTGCCGCTGGCGGCGAAGGTGATCGGCGCGGTGACGATCTCGCTGCCCGGCCCGACTCCGGCGGCGAAACAGGCGGCATGCAACGCCGCCGTGCCGGTCGCCACCGCCACCGCGTGGCGCGCCCCAACCCGCTCGGCCACCGCTGTCTCGAAGGCCGCCACCGCCGGCCCCTGGGTCAGCCAGTCACCCCTGAGCACGGCGACGACGGCGGCGATATCCTCCGCGTCGACGCTCTGTCGGCCATAGGGGATAAAGGGTTCCGTCATGGGCAGCAGGCGGCAATCGCTGGCCCGCCCCCTCTCCCTGTCCCTCCCCCTCGGTGGGGGGAGGGGACGATGGGGCGCCGTTGGGTTCCCTCCCCCCGTGAGGGGGAGGGACAGGGAGAGGGGAGGGCGACCGCTG
>CAMCUA010000312.1 GCA_945878455.1 Asaia bogorensis
ACCACCGCCGGTACCAGTTCGGCGACCACCACCGTCGCATCGGCGGCCAGGGCGGCCAACGCGGCACGCAAGGTAAAGCCCATGCCGAGTCCGCCGATCAGCACCCGTGGCTTGGGCATACCGGCGATGCGCGCGCAGGCGAGTTGGGCCAAGGCGACCTCCGAATGGCTGACCCGGCTATTCATCAGCTCGTGCGGGCCGACCTTGATGACAAATTCGGTGTCGCGCCTGAGCAGCCGCAATTGGCCGCCGCTTCCCGGCACATCGACGGTGTCGAGCAGAACCCAGCGGTTCACTGCCCAGCCCCCATGCAGAAGGCGATCACGGCGTATGCCGGTTCAGGAAATCGGCAACCCGATGGTTCGCCGCCGCTAGATGGTCCGGACCACGCCAATCCATCTGCACTTCGATGTTGGGCGCCAGTTGGGCGATCTCGGCGCTGACTTCCTTGGGGTGCGATGTATCGGAGCCGGGCTGCAGCAGCAGAGGCGTCTGGCAACTGCTCACGAAATCCCGATCTGCCGAGAAGATGAGATCGCGGCCGAACAGATTATGGCCGAAGCTGGCGACGTCGGCTTCGGTGACGCTGGGATCGCGGGCGCGCACGGTGGCGCCTAAGACGCGAACCGATTCCTCCCAATGCGGCCGGTTGTTGTGCAAGCCGATGGGATTGTTGACCACCGCCGCAGCCACTCGTTGGGGCGCCAGGCGGCACATGGAAAAGATGAAGCTGCCGCCGATGCAGACGCCCATCATATGGAAGCGGCGGCACCCAAGGTGGTCCATCAGCGCGAGGTGGTCAGCGGTGTAGGTGTGCCAGCCGTCATCCCACTTCAGCGTGCCCAGCGACGCACCGGCGTTGCGCTGATCCATAGCAATCACGGTGAAGCGGCCGGCCAGTTCGACCGTCGGATCCATGCGCAATTGCGGCTCGCCAGACGCAGGATCGTAGTGCCAGTTAGACATCCGCGAACGCGATAGGCCGCCGTTGGCGAACAGCAGCAATGGAAAGCCGGAACCGTGCACCTCATAATGAATTTCGGCACCGGGGCGCTTGAAGACAGCCATCGTCGTTTCCCCTCCGCAATCTCGATGCAAACCTATCCTAATGCGCGGTCGGCACAGACGATACCCGGGCCGTTGCCTTCTGCAAATCGGCACACATGCCGAGCAGCGTCGCCAGATCGAGGGAGAAGGCCAGGGTCATCGGCCCGGTGCGAACAGCAAGCAGCGCTTCGACGTCGGAGCGTCCGCGGGCCACGCCGAGGCTGACGACCGGAATCGGTTCGGCGTTGACCGCGCCGGTGCGTTCGAAGCGCGTCACATGCTGCTCTGCCAGGGTGCCGGAAACGCTGAGCATGTGGCCCACCGCCTCGCCCAGGTTTTGTGCCGGAATAGCGATGTTCACCGGCTCGCCGAGAGGCAGCGTAAAGGTGAGCACGACGTGGTTCCCGTCCTCTGACAGGGCGACGCTCATGCCTGTGGAAACGGGAACCCGCGAGTCCGCCATGCTATCCTCCCCGCCGCAGACGCGCCCCTTTTTCCAGGGCGTGCCCAAGGTTAGGCCGCGGGCAGATCGCCAGCAAGGCATGTCGAGAGGGCTGCGGGGGCGACCGACTCCGCCTCCGCCCCGCCCCTGCGGCTTAGGCCGCCTGCTTTGCGGCACCCTTGAGATAGGCCAGCATGGTATCGGCGTCCGACACCTCGAACGGATCGGTCGGGCAGGCATCGCCGAAATCCGGCTCGATGAACATCTTTTTGATCTCGCCGTCGACCACATGCATGGCGTAGCGCCAGCTGCGCATGCCGAATCCGAGGTTCGACTTGTCGACCAGCATGCCCATCTTGCGGGTGAACTCGCCGTTGCCGTCGGGCAGCAGGCGGACGTTCTTGGCATTCTGCGCCTTGCCCCACTGGAACATGACGAAGGCATCGTTGACCGACAGGCAGACGATGTCATCGATGCCCAGCTTCTTGAACTCGTCGTAGAGTTCCTCGTAACGCGGCAGGTGTGAGGTTGAACAGGTCGGCGTAAAGGCGCCGGGCAGCGCAAAAAGAACGACGTTCTTGCTTTTGAACATGTCATCGCTGGTTACTTGCTGCCACTCGTAGGGATTGGGTCCACCCAACGCTTCGTTGCGCACGCGGGTCTGGAAGGTGGCATGGGGAACGCGGTTCTGCATGGTTGGCCTCCTGGGGCTTCGGTTATTGCCGCCGGTTGGGCGACGGTTCTGAAGTGGAGCATTTTCATATGTTTGTAAAATGAGTTATTATTATATTACTCAGTGATGTAAGCACTTAATGGACCGAACGCATGAAGCCCCTGCCGACCCTGCGCCAGCTTCGCCACCTGGTGGCGCTTGCCGACCATGGCCATTTCAGCCGGGCGGCGGAGGCCTGTGCGCTGACTCAATCCAGTCTTTCAGCCAGCATCCGCGAGCTTGAGTTGACGCTGGGGCGCACCCTGGTCGAGCGCACCAAGCGCCGGGTCATGGTCACGCCGCTCGGCGAACAGGTGGTGGAGAGAGCGCGCACCTTGCTCGCCGATGCCGAAGCCATCGTCGATCTGGTCGACGACGGCCGCGCGCCGCTGTCGGGGGCGTTCCGTCTCGGTGTCATTCCGACCATTGCGCCTTTTCTGTTGCCACGTACCCTGCCGGCGCTGCGCCGCGCCCATCCCGACCTGCGGCTCTACCTGAAGGAGCAGACCTCGGCCGAACTGGTGGACAGCGTTCGCCGGGGCCTGCTCGACGCCGCCCTGCTGGCTTTTCCCTATCCGCTGGCCGGGCTCGACAGCCACATCTTCGCCGAGGACCCCTTCTGGGTTGCCTTTCCGCGCAGCCATCCCTTCGGCGAGCGCGAACGGGTCCCCGTGGCTGCGTTGCGCGACGAAACGCTGCTGCTGCTGGAAGAAGGCCACTGCCTGCGCGATCAGGCACTCGCCGTCTGCGACCTCGCCGCCGCCAGTCCCGCCGCCGACCCGGGTGCCGATGTCAAGGGCTCCAGCCTGCTTACCTTGGTCCAAATGGCCGACAACGGACTCGGACTGACGTTGTTACCGAAGATGGCAATCGACGCCGGCATCGTCCGCGGCACCCGGCTGGCCGTGCGCCCGCTCGACGGAGGGGAGGCAACACGCCGTATCGGTTTCGTCTGGCGCAAGGGATCGCCGGCGTCCCGCGACGCCTTGCTGCTCGCCGACTTTCT
>CAMCUA010000313.1 GCA_945878455.1 Asaia bogorensis
CGGCAATCGCAATCTTCCCGACTACACCGGCCTGCTTTGCGTCAACAAAGCCAAGGAAGGCGGCATTAGCGAATATTGCACGCTCTATTCCCTTTACAACGCCATGGCGAAAGAAGCGCCGGACCAACTCGACCGACTGTTTCGCCCCTTCTTCCACGATCGTTTGGGTCTGCAAAGCGATGGCGAGGCACCGGTCAGCTGGGTGCCGTGCCTGTCGTTCGACGGTGAATTCCTGACTGGGCGTTTTTCCATCAGCAAGATCACCAAGGGCTATGAGCGGATGGAACAGCAGATGGACAACGCCACGCTGGATGCCTTGGAATGCGTGCAACAGATCATCCCGGCCCGTGAACTATCGGTGAAACATGCCATGGAGCGCGGCCAAATTCAGATCATCGACAACCGCCGTGGGCTGCATTATCGCAATGATTTCAAGGATGGCGCTACACCGGTAGAGACCCGTCACCTGGTAAGGCTGTGGTTCCGCGACAAAGGACGTCCCTTCTATGACGGTTGATGTCAGGCGACAGCTGGCCTGCATCATCGCCACGAAAATCCAGCGACATTCTTAGGGAGTCATCGGGTCCATGAGCACCACGACGAATATCCTCGATCTGGTCGGCGCGCATCCCAATGGCCGTCCGCGGGAACCCTTCCCTGCCGCCAAGGCCTGGACGCGTCAGTCCTTGGCAGAATCCGATTGGACCCTGTCGGTCGGCGATGCCGTGAAAAAGGAGTTGGCCGATGTCGTCGCCCAATTGCGCCGACAGAAACTACCCATTCCCATGCTCGATCCCGCCTACTTCCAACTCGGCGCCAGCCTCTCGTTGATGGGCATGGCCAAGCGCATGGTCCATGACGGTCATGGCTTTGCCATCCTCGACGGCTTCGATCTCGATGATTGGTCAGAGGAGGAAAACAAGGCCGTCTATTGGCTATTGGGCAAGCTGTTGTCCCGTCCGGTGGCACAGGATGCCAAGGGCATGCTGTTCCGCCACATCCGCTACATGGGCGAAGACGAGAAGGGCGGCGCCGATCGGTCGCTGACCACCAAGCGTCTCGCCTATCACAACGATAACAGCGGCAACCGCGACGTGCCGCAGTATCAATCCCTACTCTGCCTGCATGCCGCCGAGGAAGGCGGGGTCAGCGAGTATTGCTCGATGTATTCCCTCTACAACGCTATGGCCAAGGAAGCGCCAGTGGAGTTGGAACGCCTGTTTCAGCCCTTTTTTCACAACCGCTTGGGCATTCAAGCAGACCGTCAGGCGGTGGCGATCCGGGCGCCGGCCTTAGCCTGGGACGGCAATAAGCTGTTCGGCCGCTATTCGATCAATAAGATCACGGGCGGCTACCGCGAGGCTGGCCTTCCCATGGATAACGAGAGCCTGGCCGCCCTGGAATGCGTGATTTCGATCATCCCGGCGCGTCAGTTATCGGCTCAATACATGCTGCGCCGTGGCCAGATGGTGATCATCAACAACCGCGAGGGATTCCACCATCGCGAAGCCTTCAAGAACGGTGCCGGCCAGGAACAACAGCGCCATCTTGTCCGCATGTGGTTCCGCGAGGAAGGTAGCCCGGCTTTCGACGGCTGAGGTTTATAGGGCCCCGCGGGACCCCTCCTCTCTCACGGCTCCAGCCTGCGGATCTCGGCGCCTGACGCCTTGAAGGCAGCGGCCAGCAGGTTGGTATCGGCGCCGACCGACATCAACCGGAACCCCATGTCGTAGATTTCCTTCATCAAGCTGAAGGGACCGGGCACGCCGCCGATACCGACGTGTTTGCCCTGATTGCGGGCGCCTTTTGCGACTTTTTTTAGGGCCTTCAGCAGTCTGTCGTGACTGTGCTGGCCGGGAATACCCATGTCGAGCAGCAGGTCGTTGGAACCGACCACGACCATGTCGATGCCGGGGACGGCGGCAATGGCCTCGATGTTCTTCACTGCCTTCATCGTTTCGATCTGTGCCATCACGGTGGTCTGGCTGTTGATATGGGTGCGCACTTCGGCAGCCGGCCAATTCAAGAAACGCAGCTGCGGCACCGTGCTGGAAAAGCCACGGTGGCCGACCGGCGGATACATGCTGGCATCGACCATCAGCCTGGCATCCGCCGCCGTATCGACATGCGGCACGATAATACCCATAGCGCCAAGGTCGAGTATTTGGCCGGCAAGATAGGGCTCGTGGCCGGGAATGCGCACGAATGGCGTGACCCCTATGCTCAGGCCGGCAATGCAGAGCTGGCCGGCTTCCGTCATGCTGAGGCCGCCGTGTTCCAGATCGACGAACATACAGTCGAAGCCGCCGGCCTTGATCGCCATGACCACGTCGATGGAGCGGGTCTGGCGCACCGACGTCATCATCGACATCTTCCCGGAATCGAGTATGGCCCGCGTCCAGTTGCAGATCAGTGTCTTCATGTCCTGACCCTGGTTCAGTGCGGCGCCCGCTGTGGGCTTCGCCGCCTTCGTCTTGGATTTGGCTATTTTGACCATTTCTATTCCCATCAACTCACGGCTCGACGCGCCATCTCGGCTCCTGGCTCGCAGGCTTTCCTGCCTATCCTAATCTTTAGAGTGAACCTTAGGCCCCTGTGACGTAACAGAATTCATCAAATCTGCGAAGCGGCTCGACAGCTTCGGGGCATCCCACTAACATTTCACATTGAACAGCCGTAATTCATCGTGCTGCAAACAGGGAGACTATCGACATGTTGCATGGCATCCGCGGTTCCGTGCTCGGACTGCTGGCCGCTTCGGCGCTTGTCGCCTCGGCGGCAGCGGCGCCTGCTCAGCTTACGATCATGGCCCCAGCCGCTCCAGGCGGCGGTTACGACCAGACAGCGCGCTCGATTCAGTCGGTGTTGCAGGAAAGCAAGCTCGTCGCCAACGTGCAGGTGACCAACGTGCCCGGAGCCGGTGGCGCCGTTGGGCTCGCCCAGTTCGCCAACAATGCCAGGGCGACGGCACCCAGTTGATCGTCGGCGGCTATGTCATGGTCGGCGCTTTGATTGCTAACAAGTCGCCGGTAACGCTGGAAAATGTCACGCCTCTGGCACGACTGACCGGCGAAGCCGACGCCATCGTGGTGCCGGTCAATTCGCCGCATAAATCGATGGACGACCTGATCAAGGCGCTGAAAGCCGATCCTGGCAAAGTCAGTTGGGCCGGGGGTTCCG
>CAMCUA010000314.1 GCA_945878455.1 Asaia bogorensis
GGAAGCGTTAGAGGTCGAGGCCGCCGCTGACATGGATCGATTGGCCGGTGATATAGCCGGCTTCGTCGGAGAGCAGGAAGGCGACGGCGGCGGCGGTGGCGGGAAAGCGCAGGCCGCCCAGGCGGAAACTGTGCGCGGCATGGCCGGTCACGGCGACGACGCGGCCGCTCGGCGCGGCATCGAGGTGGGGCAGCGCCGCCGTCACCAGACGCAGGAAGCCCGCCGTCATCGCATCGAAGGAATGATGCAGCCCGGCCACCGTCAGCTTGCCCACCGGCGTGCGGTCAGGAAAACCGGCGTTGCTGACCAGGCGATCGACGCGACCGAAATTGTCGACGGCGGCGGCGATGAGGGCGGCAGCGGTCTTGTCCTTGCTCATGTCGCCGACGACGCGGCGCACCTCGGCGCCGGCCCCTTGCGCCGCCTCGGCGACCGCCTTCAGGCCGGCGCGGTTGGCCCGCGTGTGGACGATCAGGCGGGCGCCCGGCACCGCCAGGCGCTGACAAATGGCCGCGCCGATGCCGCTGGCCGCGCCGGTCACGATGGCGACGCGACCGGCGCCCTTGCTTTCCGTCATGCTTTCGATCCCTTCCCCATCTCCCCTTGGGAGCCAGCGCTTGCCAGCGCCCGGCGCGAACCTAACCAAATGGATGGCCGCCGACAACGCGTGATAACCGCACCGCCCTTCTGGACAGGGGCCGGCTGGCCTATCATCATGGGGGGGGGTAGGCTACCGACCCGACCCCTTGCCCAGGAGGCACCGTCCATGCGCGACCTGAACCTGCCCGGCCGTTCGCCGGTCCGTGCCATGAATGGCATGGCGGCGACCTCATCGCCGCTGGCCTCCATCGCCGCCATCGACATGCTGAAGGCGGGCGGCAACGCCATCGACGCGGCCATCGCCGCCTGCGCCGTGCAATGCGTGGTCGAGCCGGAATCGACGGGCATCGGCGGCGATTGCTTCGCCCTGATCTCGAAGGGCGGCAGCGACGAGATCGTCGCCTTCAACGGCTCCGGCCGGGCGCCGATGGCGGCGACGCCGGCCTGGTACGCCACGCAAGGCATCAAGAAGATCGAGCGCCAGACGCCGCACGCGGTGACGGTGCCGGGCGCGGTCGACGCCTGGGCGCAACTGCTGGCCGATCATGGCAGCAAGAGCCTGGCCGAGGTGCTGGCACCGGCCATCCGCCACGCCCGCGACGGCTATCCGATCACCTCGCGAGTCAGCGTCGACTTCGAGCGCGAAGCCAACATCCTGCGCGCCGATCCGACATCGACGCGCATCTTCATGCCGGGCGGCCGCACGCCGGCGGAGGGCGAGATACACCGCCAGCCGGAACTGGCGGCGACCATGGAGCATATCGCCAAACACGGCCGCGACGGATTCTACAAGGGCTGGATTGCCGAAGATCTGGTGGCGCACCTGAACAGCCGGGGCGGCCTGCACACGCTGGACGACTTCGCCCAGGCGAAGGGCGAATACGTGATGCCGGTGAGCACCGAATACCGTGGCCAGCGCATTGTCGAATGCCCGCCGAACGGCCAGGGCATCATCGCGCTCGAACTGCTCAACATCCTGAACGAGATGGAGAAGCCGGCGGGCGGCCCGCTGTCGGCGGCGCGCCTGCACGCCTTCATCGAGGCGACGCGGCTGGCCTATCGCGACCGCAATCTGTACGTCGCCGATCCCCGCCAGGTGAAGGTGCCGGCCAATCAACTGCTCGACCGCGCCCGCGCCCGGCGGCTGGCGCAATCCATCGATCCGAAGCAGCGGACGGCCAATTTTCCCAAGCTCGACATGCCAGTGCACGCCGACACGGTTTACCTGTGCGTCGTCGACAAGGACCGCAATGCGGTCAGCTTCATCAATTCGCTGTTTGCCAATTTCGGTTCGGGACTGTGCGGGCCGAAATCGGGCGTCATGCTGCAAAACCGCGGCATGAGCTTCACCGTCGATCCGCAGCACCCCAACGCCATCGCGCCGGGCAAGCGGCCGATGCACACGATCATCCCGGCGATGGCGGTCGAAGGCGACCGCGCCGTCATGCCCTTCGGCGTCATGGGCGGCTCCTACCAGGCGGCGGGGCACGCCTGGTTCATCAGCAACATGACCGACTACGGACTCGACATCCAGGAGGCGATGGACCTGCCGCGCGTCTTCGCCGACCCGGACGGCGGGGTGGAGATGGAAAGCGGCCTGCCGCAAGAGATCGTCGACAGCCTAATGGCCATGGGCCATCCGCGCGTCCTGCCGGACAAGCCGGTGGGCGGCAGCCAGGCGATCCGCATCGACTGGAAAACGGGCGCGCTCTGCGGCGGCTCCGACCCGCGCAAGGACGGCTGCGCCATCGGTTATTGAGGCATCCCTAACCGCAATCGATGCCGCGGGCCTTGAGCACGGGGCGCAGGTCATCGCGCGGGCGGGGCCGGGCGCCGAATTTGGCGGCGATGTCGCGGGACCAGGAGTCGGGCGTCGTCGCCTTGCCGATGCTTTCGTAGTGGCGGGCCAGTTCGCGGTCATAGTCGGCGACCGCCTTTTGCACCTTGGCGGCGTTGTAGCGTTCGTCATGGACGACGTCGTCGTAGGCCAGGCGCGGCTTTTGTTGCGGCGCTTCGGCCGGCCAGCCCAGGCACATGCCGAAGACGCAGTAGGACAGCTGCGGCAAGCCGAGCAGCTGGGCGACCGCCTCGGGCTTGTTGCGCACGGCGCCGATCATCACGCCGCTAAGCCCGAGGGACTCGGCGGCGAGGTAAGCCGACATGCCGACCAGGGCCGCATCGACGCTGGAGACCAAGAACAGTTCCAGGTTGTTATCAGCGATCGAGGCGCCGTTCTTCTCCATCGCCCAGGACATGCGGGTCAGGTCCGCACAGAAGGCCAGGAAGACGCTGCAATCGGCGACATGGCGCTGTTTGCCGGTGAGCAGGGAGAGCTTGTCCTTGGTATCCTGATCGCGGACGACGATGACGCTGTAGGACTGGATGTTGGACGAGGTCGGCGCACGCAAGGCGGCGCCGAGCACGGCTTCGACGGTTTCATCGGCGACGGGCTGGTCGGTGTATTTGCGGATGCTGCGCCGCGCGAGCAGGGGCTGGATTCTCACGTCAAGTGCAACACCTGATGTTTTCAAGGAATGCCTCGGCGGGAGT
>CAMCUA010000315.1 GCA_945878455.1 Asaia bogorensis
GTGTTCGGCGTGCCCGCGGCCCTGCAACAGCATCGCTACAGCCCGATCGTGCGCAATCCGCCGAAGGGAATCAGCATCGAATGGACGCGACTGGCCATCGTGATGGCCATACTGGTCGTCGCCATTCTCGCCAATGTGGTGACCAACCTGAAGTTCCCGGCGCTGCTCGATGCCGTTCCGGTCCTCGGCATCGCCGTGTGGAGCGTCATCTTGCTGACGGCGCCGCTGCGCCGTCCCGATTGGAAAATCCTGCCGGAGACGTGCAAGGGTACGATCTTCCTGCTGGCGCTGGTGACGGCGTCTTCGATGATGCCGGTCGACAAGCTGCCGGCGGCATCATGGCAGAGCGCCTTGGGCTTGGGCTTTATCTCGGCGGTCTTCGACAACATTCCGCTGACGGCGCTGGCGCTCCGGCAAGGCGGCTACGACTGGGGATTCCTTGCCTACGCGGTCGGCTTCGGCGGCTCGATGATCTGGTTCGGATCGTCGGCCGGGGTGGCGCTCGCCAACATGTATCCGGAGGCGAAATCCGTCGGCCTGTGGCTGCGCCACGGCTGGCATGTGGCCATCGCCTATGTCATCGGCTTTTTCGTCATGCTGGCGATCCTGGGCTGGCATCCCGACGCCCCGCACAAGCAGCGTACCGAGAACCCGCCGCCGCCGGCCGCCGCGATAAGCGTCGCACCAGCCCCCTGAGCGCATCCCGTCATCCGTCGGGATTGACAGACACCATGGCCGCAGGGCACATCGGGGCGGCCCGGCGAATGCCCAGCCCTTCGGAAGACGAGGTCATGTTCCAGCGCTCCGGTTCCCGCCTGCCGATAACCTTTGCCGCCGCCCTGCTCTTGGCGACGATCCTCGGCCTGGCCGCCGGTCGGCCATGGGCGGCCGGCGAGGCGGTGGTCTTTGCAGCCTCGAAGGCCGCAGTAGTTACCGCCAAGGGGCGTTTCGACTTCAGCGTCGAGATGGCCTTGAATCCAGCGCAGCACAGCCGGGGTTTGCAGGGGCGGAGCTACATGGCGCCGAGTGCCGGCATGCTGTTCGATTTCGGCCCGCCGCAGCCGGTCACCATGTGGATGAAGGACACGCTGATCTCGCTCGATATGCTGTTCATCGACGCGGGCGGCGTCATCGTCAACCTGGCCGAGGCAACGACACCGCATTCGCTGGCCAACATTTCATCGGGGGAACCGGTGCGCGCGGTCATGGAGTTGAACGCCGGAACCGCCCGGCGCATCGGCGTCAAGATCGGCGACCGGGTGATTCATGAGATGTTTGCGGCGCGCTAAGTGCGCGCCTGGGGCACGAAATATTTTCGGTGCGATAGGCGGCCCGGCCGTCAACCCAATTCGTCGTCCTTGCTCGTCGGATAGAGGCGGGCGACATAGGCCCAATCGTCACGCTTGCCGTGGCGCGACATCAGCTTGCGCTGGGCGGACAGGGGCAAATCGGTCAATGCGATAAGGTTCTTCTGGATCAGTACGTCGATCAGGTCTTCGACGACGCGAACCATGGCCATGTCGTCGCTGGTCCAGGACTTGCCGGCTGAAGACTTGCCGTCACCGGCCAGGAAAGCCGCCAGGTCTGGATGGTCGGCCGCCACGGCTTCGCTCGGGCCGCGCGGCTTGGCCTTGAAGACGGCCTCGATGTGGCCGTCGGCATGGCGGCGGGCATAAAGCATGGCAGCACTCCTGGTGGTGTACGGATGGCAGTGGACGGACTGGGACGTCCCATCTTAACTGGCCGCCCGCGCTTCCCACCACTGGGTGACCGGCTCGTGCAGGGATTCCCACTTGTACTTCATCATTTGGGGGGGCGGCGGCGATGTCTTTTTCCGAGTTCGACGGCATGGAGCGCGCCACGCCGACCATGGTGAACAGGAATTTCTTTGCGAATTCCTCGTTGCCGATCAAGTCCTGTGCCACGTCGCCGAAGGTGCCGGCGAAACCGTCAAACATCGGTTTGAGCAAGGGCGTCGGCACGCCTTCGATCTGGCGGAAAGCCTCGGGCGACATTTTGGCGGCGAAGGCGGCCAGAGCGGTTACCCGGTCGCCGGACAAGGCAAGAAATTCGACGATGATCTGAGGATCGCCTGACAGCAGTTGCCACATATGCTTGCCGGCCGTTGCCTTGAGCAGCTTGTAGGACTTCGCATCGCATAGGCTGCCGCCGCGGATGGCTCGCGGATATGTCGCCAGGGCCATCTCGTACTCCGCCGCCATCAGGCGTTCGGCCTTGCGGATATCGGCCGGATCGAGGCGGGCAACGCTCTCCAATGCCTCCGGCGTGCGCCGCAGGAAGATGCGCGGCCCGAGGACGCGGAAGTGCTCGTCTTTCATCATTTCGATATAGAGCGGCAGCATCGGCAGTTGCCACGCAAAGGCAATGCCATCCTTCTTGATATCCGACAATTCGTTGGCTGGTGTCGCCGGCTGTCCCTTGGCCGGCTTGCCGGCGGCGGGTGCGGGCGGCTGATTGGCCGCGACCTTCTTGGCGCAGGTAATGACCAGCAGCCGTTCGATCTGCGCCAGGGTTACACTACAGATCAGCTTGGCATTGTCGTCTTCCTGAGCCTTGCCGGCGGCGTCCACGGTCAATTCGCAGGCGATATCGCGATTGGCCTTGAAGGCATGGATGAAGGCGAACATGGCAGCCGGGTCGCGGAGCAGATCCTGATACTCGAGTTTGGCATCGACCACGCCTTTGATCTTCAGCCGCTTGTGCACCAGTTTAATCGAGCCGAGAACGATGTCACGGGTCTGCGGCTCAAATACGATGAGCGGCGGAGCAGACGGGATTTTGATGCTCGATGGGGCAGCGTTCATGGCGTCCTTCTTGCGGACGGCGACATCTGCACCGGAGCGAAGGCAACCCTTCGCTTTCGCCCGCATTGGAAATGGCAGTCGCTAACCCGACATTCAGCTGCGCGTACTCTAGAAGGCCCCCATGGGTAAGGAAAGCTAGGACGTAACTGCCCAGGTTTCCTTGTAATTTCAAGCCGCGCGTAGCGCCTTTTCGAGGTCGCCTGGGTCTTGGCGCAGGGCTTTGATGATGTTCCAGCCCTGCTTTCTGGCGGTTGAGAGGAAGCCGCGGATGGTGGCGAAGTCGGCGGCC
>CAMCUA010000316.1 GCA_945878455.1 Asaia bogorensis
TAAGTCGGTTATCATCGGATTGAGCGGCTGACGGCGCGAATAAGCCAGCAGGCTGCGCGTCAGATCGGCGCTGCGCACGGCCCCGCCCAACGCTTCGTCAATCAGCGCGATGGCATTGCTGTCCATGTCCCCGCGGTTCCTGAGCAGATCGAGATTGCCGATGATAACGCCGAGGTAGTTGTTGAAATCGTGGGCCATGCCCCCGGTAAGCTTGCCCATGGCCTCCATCTTCTGCGCTTCGTAAAGCCGCCGTTCGCTGTCGCGCAGCGCCGCCGTCCGCTCGCCCACCAACCACTCCAAGGATTGGCTGAACGCATGTTCGGCGACGTGCGCGCGGCGCAGGCGCAAGGCGAAATAGGCGGCGATGCCGATGCCGATGAGGGCGGCCAGGCCGCCGCCAAGAACCAGCGGCACGATGACCCGGCGCACTGCGTCATCGACTTCCGCCGCCGGCAAACCGGCGATGACGCTCCAACCCGTCGCCGCCGAGCGCACATAAACGGTCGTTGCCGGCCGGCCTTCCAGGTCGATGTTCTCGAACAAGCCCTCGGCATGACTATGGAGCTGCTGCTCCAACAGCGGCGTCACCTTGCGGCCGATAAACTGCTCGGGAAACCGATTGCGCGCCGCGATGGTCCCTGTCGGATCGACCACCGACACCGTCCGCTCGGTGCTGAAATTGGCCTTGCGGAAGATGTCGGCAAGATAGGCGGGCGACAGGCTGACGCTCAGGGTCTGCGTGATTTTGCCGTCGCGAACGATGGGTGCCCGGATGGGAATGATCGGGGCGGACACGGTCGGACCGCTTGGCCGGATGCCGAAGATCGTCGTCTTTCCCAACAGGGCGACCTGTCGGCTTTGCTCGAGCGCCACGGAGCCGGCCGGCCCGGTCGTCCCCGGCGGCAGGGCCGTATGCGCCAGATACACAGCGCTGGGTATGTCCGTGACCAGGATTGAGGTATATTGCGGCTGCGTCGCCAGCATGCGCCGGATGCCCGCATCGAAGCGTGTAAAATCGCCGCGGGCGACGTTCTCGGTGGCGGCCAGGGCATCGGCGAAACGTACCGCCGCCTGCAGCTCCGCGTCGATGGAACCGCTCAACGCCCGCACGACGCCCAGCAATTCCTGTTCCTTGGACTCGCGAACCTGGGTTTCCAGCAGGCCGATCAGGATGGCGGCGCTGGCGGCCAGTGGCAGCACCGCCGCCACGACCAAGCACAGCAATGTCGATGTCGGCCGCGACCGGCCGTGTTCCAGCGGGTCGCGGCTGCGCTCGACGGCCGGATGGCTGGGCGTCGCGGTCATCTCGGGTGGCGCCTTCATCGATTGCAGTTGAATCGACCTGCTTCGCCGGCATGCGTATTTTTTGCTGTTATGTCGGGCCCCACCGACAGGTCGCATTGTCGCCGCAACAGATTGGAAGCGTAGCATCCATGCATTTTTTTTGGAAATCGCATGTGGCGCCCGCCGTTGTCGCGCCTGGGTTGCAACGGTCCGTAGAGCGGATCGATTCAACCGGATTCGATCTTGCTCCTGTCCGTTGCGTCCCTGAGATCGGTCAGTAACCGGCGCTGCCGCCCCTCGCCATCGAAATTTTCCGGCGCCAGCCAGCGCTCGAAGGTCTGGCGCACCGCCGGCCATTCCCGGTCGGTGACGGAATACCAGGCGGTGTCCCGGCTGCGCCCCTTGTAGACGACGGCCTGGGGGAAGATGCCCTCGAAGCGGAAGCCATAGCGCAGGGCAGCGCGGCGCGAGGCGGCGTTGAGGCTGTCGCATTTCCATTCATAGCGGCGATAGCCCAGCTCGTCGAAGGCCCGGCGCATCAGCAGATACATCGCCTCGCTGCCGGCCGGCGTCCGCTTCAGGCGCGGCGCATAGGCGATGGCGCCGACCTCGATGACACCGTTCGTCGGGTCGATGCGCATCAGCGCTGCGGTGCCGACCGGTCGATCCGTCGCGGTATCGACGATGGCGTGGTGCAAGGGATCGGTCTTGGCGGCCTCCTGTTTGAGATAGGCCAGGTACTGCCCCAGGTCGGCCGGCCACGGCGCCGACAGATAGGTCCAATCGCGCCCGTCCGGCGCTTCCGCATAGGCCGCGTAAAGGTCGCGGCCATGACGCTCCGGATCGACCTTCTCCACCCGGCAATAGCGGCCGGCCATCGGTGTCGGCGGCGGCAGCGGCCGCGCCGTCCAACCGGGCATGGCCCTGCCGATGGGCTGGTCGAAGGCGTTGCGTTCATCCACGATCGATCACCTCGCCTGTCGAAAAAGCTCGGCCTGACGCACAAAAAAACGGCCCCGGGAATGCCGGGGCCAGGCGATGACAATACTTTTCGGTGCTTGTTGAATCGCGTGGATCGGCGTGGCCCGAATTCTCTGACCGACGGGCCCACCTCCCGGAACGATCCGAACGGCAGGGCCCGTCGGCCAGCCCCTTGGGCATTACTATAGTCAGCCAAAGAATCTTTAGAAACTGTAAACGCTATTGCCGTACCGGCGGCAGGTGCGGCGTGCCTGCGCCGGTCGCGGTCAATCCGGCGCCGAAGGCGAGGACCCGTTCGGCCAGGCCGTGGTCGTGCAGATCGTTGTGCCCGGCGGTTTCGATCCAATGTGCGGCCTTCGGCTCGCTGGCGGCGGCGAACAGGGATTTGCCGAAATGGGTCGGGATGACATGGTCGCGCTCGCCGTGCACCACCAGCAACGGCGCGCCGATAGTGGCGATGTGCGATTGCGCATCGAAGCGGTCGTGCATCATCCGGCGGGCCGGCACGAAGGGATAATGTTCCGCCGCCACGTCGGCGATGACGGTATAGGGTGCTTCCAGAATCACCGCGCCAACGGCGGCCTTTGCCGCTCCTTCGGCGGCCATGCGCACCGCGATGCCAGTGCCGAGCGACTCGCCATAATAGAACCGCCGCCCCGCCGCCACACCTTCGGCATCGAGAAAAGCCAAAGCGGCGCGGGCATCGGCGTACAAACCCGCCTCCGACGGCGCGCCCGGGTTGCCGCCATATCCGCGATAACCGACCAGCATCGCTCCCCAGCCGGCGTCCAGATAGGGCCGCACCTTGAAACCGCGATGGCCGATGTGTCCGGCATTGC
>CAMCUA010000317.1 GCA_945878455.1 Asaia bogorensis
TGTTCGAGTTGCCCACCGGCCGATGGCATCGAATGACAATCGACCAGCAGGCAGATCCCAAAGTGCCGGCGGGTATCCTCGATCAGGCGACCGAGAGCGGCATGATACGGCTTGTAGCAGCATTCGATGCGATCGAGAGCATCGGCGACACGCAGCTTGGTGCGGTAGATGTCGGAGCCGCTAGCCACAACCCGCGCCACCGTACCCAAGCCGGCGGCGACCCGTGGCGACGATATGTCTGCATAGTCGGGCAGGGGATCTTCGAACATGTCGGGATCGAGTTCAAACGGGTCGCGGTTGACATCGACGTAGGCGCGCGGAAATCGGGCACTGATCAAGGGCGCTCCGTGTTTGGGCGCCGATGCGAACAGATGGTCGATAAAGGCATCCTCGGAGCGGCGAATGGCCGTAGCATCCAGCCGCGAGGCGGCAACGAACTCCATCGGATAGTGCCGTCCGCTGTGCGGTGAGGCAAACACGGTTGGCGCGGTCTGACGCAACGGTCGATCGATGACGTAAGCCCCGTCTGCAAAGGGCATGGCATCGGCGGCCATGCCAATGGCGGGCGGCACGACGTTTGCCGGTTTTCCCGGCGTATCGACAGCCGACGGGGAACAAGCGACAGCCCCTTGGCTTCGAACGTGGTCAGTGGGTAAGGCCATGGCCGGTTCGGTTCTCGTCCGTCCCTTTCGTAATCGTACGGCGCCGGTCCAACCGGGCTAACCGGCAGGTGCTCGTGCCTGGATCATTGGTAAACGCTTGCACCGGCCCGGCGCAACCGCCTTGTGTTCCGGCCCAACTCAGCCGCGTTGTGCCAAAGAGCCCAACACCTAAGCCGCCACCCGGGGACTTGCCAATCCGACACGTGACGATTATGAGATGCGGGCACCATGGACGGCGGGCACAGGCTGCGGCCAATCCCCTGTCGGACCCAAGCCAGGGCGCGTAGCTCAGCGGGAGAGCACTACGTTGACATCGTAGGGGTCACAGGTTCAATCCCTGTCGCGCCCACCATCGAAACCCCCTGGGAAACCAGGGGGTTTCGTCTTTTTTACCGAGACGTTGCCACGGCCTTCCCTACTCGGCGGCCGTGACAGCCGGTTTGGCGCCGTGAAACGCCACGAGCAATTTGGCTTGCTGGGCCAATACTGGGCCAGTGTGCCGCGCCTTGATATGGCCAAATCCCGTGATGCCGGCAGGCAAGGCCAAGATCTCAACGGCCAGAGCGTGATTATCATTGGTCAGCTTGGCCAACAGTTCATCGGCCGTGCGTTCATAGTCGACGATCAGGCGGCGTTCCATGCGCCGTTCCTCGCTATGACCGAAGATGTCGAGGGGCGTGCCGCGCAGGCGCTTGAGGCGGGCCAGCAGACGGAAGGCCGGCATGGCCCAAGCACCGAATTCCCGCTTGAGCAGATGGCCACTGAGCGGATCGCGCCGCGACAACAGCGGCGGTGCCATGTGGAAGCCGAGCCGCACATCGCCCTCGAACTGCTCCGCCAGTTCCTGAAGAAAGGTGCCGTCGCTGTACAGGCGGGCCACCTCGTATTCGTCCTTGTAGGCGAGCAGCCGGTAATAAGTCTTGGCAACAGCAAGGGCCAGACCGTCGCGACCCGGTGTCCTCGCCGTTTCGGCGGCGCGCACGCGGCCCACCAACGCGATATAACGACGGGCGTAGGCTGCATCCTGATACTGAACGAGATCGCGGGAGCGCGCGGCGATCACCTCGTCGAGCGACATCGGTTGCGCCGCGACCGTGTCGCCTAAGCACCGTTCGACGGCGGCCCGGTCGTGAGCTGTCCGCCGGCCCCACAAGAAGGCCTGCTTGTTGAAATCGACCGCCACATCGTTGATCTCGATGGCACGCTCGATGGCGGCTGCCGACATGGGGACCAAACCTCGCTGATGGGCGAATCCTAATAGGAATGGATTGGTGGCAACGGCATCACCCATCAACCGACTGGCCAACCGACTGGCATCGAGAAACGCTACCGCGCCGGTGCCGACACCCTGCTCGATACCGGCGCGTAAGGCATCGGCCGGCACCATCGCGTGGGGATCGCGGGTAAAGTCGCCGAGCGGCGTTTCGTGGCTGTTGATCGCGGCGCGGCTGTATCCGGGACGCAGGCGCAGCAGGCCCTCGGGTCCACCGGCCGTGACAATGTCGCAACCGAGCAACAAGCGGGCGCCGCCGGCATCGATACGGGCGGGACCGATATCCCCGGGGCGGGTGGCGATCTTAACGTGGCTGAAGACGGAGCCGTTCTTTTGCGCCAGGCCCGCCTGATCGAAGACGTTAACCGCCTTACCCTCCAGATGGGCAGCCATGGCCAGCAGCGCGCCGATGGTGACGATGCCGGTGCCGCCGATGCCGGCGACCAGGATTCCATAAGTTTCATCCAAGGACGGCTGCGCCGGATCGGGCAACACCGGAAAGGGAACCCTGTCCGCATCGACGGCACTCGACCGGCGCAGACGGCCGCCGTGGACGGTCACGAAGCTGGGGCAGAAACCCTTGGTGCAGGAAAAGTCCTTGTTGCAGGAAAATTGGTTGATGGCACGCTTGCGCCCATAGGCGGTTTCCAACGGTTCGACAGCGACGCAATTGGACTGCTCGCCGCAATCGCCGCAGCCTTCGCAAACCCTGGAGTTGATGAAAGCGCGGCGTGGCGGATCGTCGAGTCGGCCGCGTTTACGCCGACGGCGCTTCTCGGCGGCGCAGGTCTGGTCGTAGATCAGCACCGACACCCCGAGCCAAGTGCGCAATTCGCGCTGCACGGCATCGAGATCGTCGCGGCCATGGATGCTGGCGCCATCGCCAAAGGAGGCGCGGGAATGACGCCCCGGATCTTCGGCGACGATAGCGATGCGTTCTACCCCTTCCGCAGCGACCTGCGCCGCCAGACGCTCGACGCTCAAGGAGCCGTCCATCGGCTGGCCGCCGGTCATCGCTACTGCGTCGTTGTAGAGGAGCTTGTAGGTCATGTTGACGCCGGCGGCGACGGCGGCGCGAATCGCCATAACCCCGGAATGGAAATA
>CAMCUA010000318.1 GCA_945878455.1 Asaia bogorensis
GGGCCGGGGGTTCCGCCGGCGGCGTCGATCACATCGCCGTCGGGCTGATCGCCAAGAAGGTCGGCGTCGATCCGACCAAGATCAATTACGTGCCCTATTCGGGTGGCGGCGAGGCCCTGGCCGCGATCCTCGGCGGACAGGTGACGGCCGGCATTTCTGGCGTCAGCGAATTCGAAGGCCAGGTTGCCGCCGGCAAGCTGCGGCTGTTGGCCATCACCGGTGGCAAGCGCCTGCCCAATATCAACGCGCCGACGTTGAAGGAATCGGGTATCGACGTCGAGGTCGAGAACTGGCGCATGGTTGCCGCCGGACCGGGCATCACGGCGGCGCAAAAGGCCGATCTGTTATCGACCATCGAGACGATGGTGAAGAGCGACGGTTGGAAGAAAGTCCTGACCAGCAAGAACTGGGCTGATAGCTACCTTGCCGGTGACGCCTTCGCGGCCAACCTCAAAGGCCAGACCACCGACACCACGCAAGTGTTGAAGGATATCGGCGTTCTCAAGTGAGCGTCGAATTGACCCCTCCGCGAAGCGTACGCCGCCCCGATTGGGCGGCGTTCGTCATTGCCGCGGCGCTGGCTGCCTTAGCGGCGGTCATCGCCATCGATACCTATAACTTGCCGGAAGGTATCGCTTCCTACTCGCGGGTCGGTCCGCGCGCCTTTCCCTATGCCATCGCGGCCGCGATGGCGGTGCTGGCGGGGGCAACGGCGATGACCGCCTGGCGGGGCAAGTTTCCTGATCGTCCCAAAGACGAATACGGTCCCCTTTATTGGATTGTCGGCGGCCTGCTCGTACAGCTCGCATTGATCGGCTGGGCCGGCTTCGCCATCGCCACTGGCGCCGTCTTTGCCGCCACCGCGCGGGCCTTTGGGCGCGGTCCGCTGTGGCTAACCTATCCGGTCAGCGTCGGCATTTCTCTGGCCATCTGGCTGGCCTTCGCCAAGGGCCTCAGCCTCATTCTGCCAGCTGGTCCCCTCGAGCGGCTATTCTGAGCACCGGAAAGCACACATCATGGAGACTTTCGATTTCCTGGCTCAAGGGCTCGCGGTCGCGTTGCAACCCAACAATCTGCTGTTTGGATTGGTTGGCGTCACGCTTGGCACCGCTGTCGGCGTCCTGCCCGGTATCGGCCCGGCGCTGACCGTCGCCCTGCTGCTGCCGATCACCTTCAAGCTCGATCCCGCCGGTTCGCTGATCATGTTCGCCGGCATCTACTACGGCAGCATGTATGGCGGTTCGACGACCTCGATCCTGCTCAACACGCCGGGGGAAAGCGCCTCGGTGGTCACCGCGCTAGAAGGCAACAGGATGGCGCGCGCCGGGCGCGGCGGTCCGGCTCTGGCGACGGCCGCCATCGGTTCATTCGTTGCCGGCACCATCGCTACCATCGGTCTGGCGTTGCTGGCGCCATGGGTGGTGGAGTTCGCACTGGCCATGGGTCCGGGCGAATATTTCGCCCTGATGGTTCTGGCCTTTGCCACCGTATCGGCCGCCTTTGGCGATTCGACATTGCGCGGCCTCACCGCGCTGTTCCTTGGCCTTACCCTCGGGCTGGTCGGTATTGATTTGCAAAGCGGCCAGGCGCGGCTCAGCTTCGGCATGCCTGATCTGTACGACGGCATCGAGGTGACCACCGTGGCCGTCGCCCTCTTTGCCATTGGCGAGACTTTGTTTATTGCCTGCGGCGGCGCCCGCACCCAGGAGACTATTACCCCGGTTAAAGGCTCCCTGTGGATGAGCCGGAACGATTGGAAACGCTCCTGGAAGCCCTGGTTGCGTGGCACGGCCATCGGCTTTCCCATTGGCGCGATGCCGGCCGGGGGCGCCGAAATCGGCACCTTCCTGTCCTACGCCGCCGAAAAACAATTGGCGAAGAACCCGGAGGAATTCGGCCAGGGCGCTATCGAAGGCGTGGCTGGGCCGGAAGCGGCCAACAACGCCTCCGCCGCCGGCACCCTGGTGCCGTTGCTCACCCTCGGCCTACCCACCTCGGCGACGGCGGCGATCATGCTCGCCGGCTTTCAGCAGTACGGCCTGCAACCTGGTCCGCTGCTGTTCGTCAACCGGCCCGATCTGGTCTGGGGCCTGATCGCTAGCCTATTCATCGCCAATGTCATGCTGCTTGTGCTCAACCTTCCTTTGATCGGTCTGTGGGTACGGGTCCTGGCGGTCCCCCGGCCGTGGCTCTACGGCGGCATTCTCACGTTCGCCACGCTGGGAACGCTGGGCGCCAATCCATCGCTGGTCGAACTTGGCATGCTGTTGATGTTCGGCCTACTTGGTTACGGCCTTAGGCGTTTCGGCTATCCGATAGCCCCGGTGGTGGTCGGCCTGATCCTCGGGCCACTCGCCGAACAGCAATTGCGCCGTGGTCTATCCATCAGTCAGGGCGATCCGATGATCCTATTCGGCTCCCCCCTGGCGGTCGTCATGCTGTCCATTGCCTTGTTCGCAACCTTCGGGCCGCTGTTATGGCGCCTGTTCAAGCCCGCTGGCGCGCCAGGCTCGCTGGCCGGCAACGAGGATTAAAGGGGCCCGGGCCCTGCTAGCAGCTTGCGCCGCCGCGTCCGCCCGCCATCTGCCGGTAGGTCGAGTGCCTTGAGCCTGCCGCCCACGCCGAAATGGGCAACGACCAAGGTCTTTGTTTCTCCCCATGACAAATGCACGTCCATTCCGGCGCGGATAATCGCGGCGATGGCGGCAATTACGGCGGGACGTTCGAAGATATCGACGCCGCCCAACGAACGGGCCACGGCACAGACCTTGCCGGGGCGCTCGGGCAGCGGATTGGGCTCCATCGAGAACATGACTTTCAATTGCTCGGGCCGAGCGGTCTCGGGCAGAATCTGGCTGGCCAACCAAAGGCACTTATAATCGTGACAGATGGCGGCGGGGCGGTTTGACCTTGCCCCCGAAGAACGTCTCCCAAGGCTGAAAGTGTATCATCAGTTTTGGAGGAACGGATATGACGGGAATGGAGCGGGCGCGCTACACGCTGGAGTTCAAGCAGGAGGCTGTTCGTCTGGTGC
>CAMCUA010000319.1 GCA_945878455.1 Asaia bogorensis
CATTGCGGGCGGCCGCATACCACGAGACGAGATTCAATCCGTCTGCGCTGGTCAGCGACACCGCCGTCATCTCCGGCACCCCGGCCAGCACCGGATCGGGATGTCCACCGCTCGGGTGATACAGCAAGTGGCGCTGAAACAGATAAAGCCCGGCGAGTACAGTGGCATAGGCGCCAACGGCCACGATCAGCACATGCAACAACCTGCGTACCCCCTGCCCTATGGCGCCACGCAATCGTACATGGCCCGCACCGGCGTTCGCATCGGACAATTCAATACATCCTGGCCGCGAAAGGCCGCCTGTTTGCCGAAGACGGCGCAACGCGACACGGCCATGTCGCGCACCGTCTCGGCGGTGGTGGAGGACTTGGCGTAACAGATGCCGACCTCGGCGATGTCGGCCGGTTCCTTGGCGAAGGTCGGCAGATTGCGATTGAATTCGCTGACCTTGTAATAGAACGGCTCGGACGCGCTGCAGCCGGCAAGGCAAGCCGCCAGAACAAGAAGCATCGCCAGCCGCGTCATGGGGTGCTCGTCAGATTCATGGATCAGTCGACTCCAAGATGGCAAACCTATCGTCTCCCGGCGCACGCGACCAGCGGCCCCAATGGATATCTCAGGGCAATCGGGTGAACCGCTGCCCCCCCTCTCCCTGTCCCTCCCCCTCACGGGGGGAGGGGACCATGTGGCAACCCCGCAACTCGTTGTCGCGCACACGAGAAGCGGCAACAGCGTTCCCTCCCCCCCTGAGGGGGAGGGACAGGGAGAGGGGTGGCCGCCGGTAGGACGAACGTGTTTCACCCGATTGCCCACATGGATATCTGCTAGGATGACGGGATGGTCAACCGCCGCTTTTCCTTCCGCCGCGCCCCGATGCTGGCGTCATTGCTCGCCGTTGTCCTAGCGGCACCGCTCGCCGCCCAGGCCGACCGCTGGCAGGTTGCCGTCGATGCCGGCGCGGCAGCCTATCGCCAAGGCCGACTCGCCGAAGCCGAACGTCACTTCCGCGATGCCCATGCCGCCGCCGCGCTGTATGCACCGGGCGATCCGCGTCTGGCCCTGACGCTGAACAATTTGGGCGAAGTCCTGCGCCGGCAGGGCCAGTTGGCCGAGGCCGAAATCTACTATGTCCAGGCCCTGACCCTGGCCGAACAGACAGGCGGGCGGTTCGATCCGGTCATCGCCGACAGTCTCGGCAACCTGGGCGAACTTTACCACGACGCCGGACGCCTCGCCGAGGCCGAGGCCCTGCACCGCAAGGCGCTGTCTTTGCGCGAGGCCGGCGTCGGCGCGGATCATGCGCAGGTCGCCACGACCCTCAACAATCTCGCCGCCGTCGTCGCCGCGCGGGGCCGCGACGACGAGGCCGCGACGCTCTATCGCCGGGCGCTCGACATTGCCGAGCGCACCCCCGGCGGCGGACATCCTGACCTCGCCGATATCCTCAACAATCTCGCCGCCGCGGAAATTGCACGCGGCCGCCCGGCGGCGGCCGAGGTCCATTACCTCCGGTCGATCGCGGTCTGGGAAGCGGCGCACGGCGAGTTCGATCCCCATCTGGCCGACCTGCTCGACAATCTCGGTAGCTTCTACGCGGCCGGCGGACACTTCGCCGAAGCGGAACAGGCCCTGCTGCGTGTCGTCACCATCGTCGAACGAACGCGCGGCCTGCGCCATCCCGATGTAGCCGGGGCGCAACGAAATCTGGCCGCCGTTTATGTTCGCCAAGGCAACCTGGCAGCGGCCGAACCACGGTTGACCCTGGCCCGCGATATCCTGGCCCAGTCCTATGGCGAGGTCGATGCCCGGGTCGCCCCGCTCGTCGTCGAACGGGCCGATCTTCATTTCGCCCAGGGTGGCCTGGCAGCGGCGGAAGACGGTTATCGCCGGGCGCTAGCCATCGACGCCGAGCTTTACAGGGCGCCCAGTTTTGCTGCCGCCCACAGCCTGCATCGCCTGGCCGAGATCGAACGGCGGCGCGGCAATCTCGACGAAGCCGAACCTTTGCTGCGCCAAGCCATCGGCATCGTCGAGGCGGCGTGGGGCACGGGCCATCCGCGTCTCGCCCCGATGGTCGCCGGCCTTGCCCTGCTGCATCATGGGCAGGGCCGCTACGGCGAGGCCGAAGCGCTTTACCGCCGGGCTTTGAACCTGTTCGAAACCGCCGTCGGCGCCGACGTTGCCTGGGCCGAATGTCAGGAGAATTTCGCCGACTTGCTGACCCTCACCGGCCGCGCTGCCGAGGCCGAGACGCTGTTACAGCAGGCCCACCTGCGGCGCGGCGCCTGAAGCTAACGCCACCACCACAGCAGGCGCGGCTGGCGACTGGCGGCGCACAGATGCGGCGCCAGCGGTCCGCCGTCTGACGCCGGCATGTCTTCCAATGGCGGTGCATCGGCGGCCAGGGCCTTGAGCCGAGCCACCCGTACAGCGCCCAGCGGATGGGTGCGCAACAGCGACGGCTCGATGCCGTCGGCGCCGACGATCAGGCGTTCCCACAGGCCCTCACTGCGCGACTCCAGCTTGGTCAATGCCGCGGCCAACCCCAAGGGATCGCCGGTCAGCCGCGCTGCAGCGCGGTCGGCTTCGAACTCCCCGGTTCGCGCTAGGGCGCGCTGCATCAGGGCGCTCGCCGTCGGCCCCCCGATCAGTACCAGCGGCAGCCACCATGCCAGCCCGCCAGCCCATTCGGTGACATAAATAACGCCGTTGACGATCAGCAGCAGCACGCCGGCCAGCGACATGGTCCGCGTCATCCGCGCGATGGTATCGGCCAGCATCATGACATGCAGGTCGCGGTTCAGGATGTGGGCGATCTCGTGGGCGAGAACGGCGGCCAGTTCGCGCACCCCAAGGCTGTGCAGCAAACCGTCGCTCAAACAGATCGCCGCCGTCTCTGGCCGCTGGCCGATGGTGAAGGCCTGCGGCAGCCGGTGCGGCAGGTAGAAGAGTGCCGGCGGCGGAGCCAGCCCGGCCCGTCGGCAGATGGCGTCGCGCACACGAAACACCAGGGATGCCTCGTCGCGGACGA
>CAMCUA010000320.1 GCA_945878455.1 Asaia bogorensis
GTCAGCTTGCGCAGCGCCTGGCTCATCAGCCGGGCCTGCAGGCCGACGTGATGATCGCCCATCTCGCCTTCCAGTTCGGCGCGCGGCACCAGGGCGGCGACGCTGTCGACCACCAGCACGTCGATGGCCCCCGAGCGCACCAGGGTATCGGCGATCTCCAAGGCCTGTTCGCCGGCATCGGGCTGCGAGATCAAAAGGTTGTCGATATCGACCTTGAGCTTCTTGGCATAGGCCGGGTCGAGCGCGTGTTCGGCATCGACGAAGGCGCAGGTACCACCCTTCTTCTGGGCTTCGGCGATGACATGCAGCGCCAGGGTTGTCTTGCCCGAGCTTTCCGGCCCGTAGATCTCGACGATGCGCCCGCGCGGCAGGCCGCCGATGCCGAGGGCGATGTCGAGCCCGAGCGAACCGGTCGAGATGGCGTCGGCATCGACCGCCGTCTCGCGCTGGCCCAAGCGCATGATCGAGCCTTTGCCGAACGCCCGCTCGATCTGGGCCAGAGCACTCTCGATAGCCTTGTTCTTGTCCATGGAGCCGTTATCCACCAGGCGCAGCGCACCAGCACTCATTGTCGGGGCCTCCTTATTCCACAGGGTCGACGGGGTTGCAAACGAAGGCCAATGTACATGCTTTGTTCTTCTCTGCAAGCGGCTTTTCAAGCTCCTGTTAAAATTGGCATATTTAGGGTATGTTCGCTTCTTGTTCTACCAGGGATCGCACGCGTGGGCCGAGCGGGCGACGGCGGCAGAGCAAAGCAAAGGGGCCGATGCGAACACCGGCCCCTCATTTCGTGCGTCACCCGATTCGCTCCCTTCGGCAAGGGGTACAGGTCATCAATCGTCGCGATGCGTGCGTTCCATGCGCTCGTGGCGTTCCTGGGCTTCGATGCTGAGCGTGGCGATGGGCCGGGCTTCCAGGCGGCGGACACCGATCGGTTCGCCGGTTTCCTCGCAATAACCGTAGGATCCGGCCTCCATCCGCTCCAGCGCTTCGTCGATCTTGTTGATCAGCTTGCGCGATCGCTCGCGGGTACGCAGTTCGAACGAACGGTCGGTTTCAACCGAGGCACGGTCGGCGATATCGGCCTCGACGATGCCACCTTCCTGCAGGTTAAACAGGGTTTCGTTGGATTCTTCCATGAGTTCAGTCCGCCAGCGCAAAAGCTTGGTGCGGAAGTATTCCCGCATGCGCGGATTCATGAACTCTTCTTTGAGCGATGGGCGATAGTCGGGAGGAAGAGTGATGGTCATCAGCAATGCTTCCCCAGTGTTGGAACGAAACGAGGGCGGAATATAAGGATGCTGTCGGGTGGCGACAAGGGACAATCGCGCCAGGTGGGCGATTGTTACCGAATTGAAATCATTTAGAAAACTTTGTTGCACTGCAACGGCAACCCGGCCTGTGCCGGATGGCTAGCTCAACTGTGACGGGTCAATTTGGCGATTTCCACTTCGGCACGCAGCTCGATTTCATCGATGATCGCCTCCAGCCTGGGATCGTCTGTGCGCCGCCGCTGGGCCCGTGCCTGGCGGGCCAGTTCCGCCAGTTTTTCCTTGGGCACCGCGCCGCCAACGATCCATCGGCGCAAGGCGTCCAGGCGGTCCAGCAGGTCCTCGCCGTGATCCTTGGCCTGGCGGCGCTGGCGCTCGTCGGTGGCGTCGGGCACTTCCTGCAGGGCGAAGACCGCATCCACGGCGCCGGGACCGGCCGGGCCGACGGCAGCCCCGGTTTCGCCGACGGCAGCTTCGGAGCTAACGGCTCCCAGATGGTCTGCAAAGCCGCCGGATCCCGGCTTACGCTCGGTTCGCCGCGCCGGTGCCGTCGGCCCGGGGCCGCCGCTGCGCGTCACCTTCATCGTCCGTTGCACCCCTGTCTGTAGCGTGGGCGTCGATTCTGCCGCATCGCCATCCCCTTGGCCAGCGCTTTACCCACACGGCGCTTTACCCGCTCGGTCTCAGCCCCCGGACGGCCAGCGGATGTCGTTGCACCGCGCTCCCCCGCCTATTATGTCATCGCCAAGCGGATAGAAATGGACGGTTCACGCCGTCGGATTCTATCCACCAGGCCTTGGTTTGATGGGCCGAATCACCCCCCGTTCGAGACTCCAGCTGCGGGATCGGACCAAGAGCGTTCGACAGACGGACCGCCAACTGATAATGATACGCAATAACTTGGAAACGATCGGGCCTTTCCGATGACCACCGCCTCGGCCGGCCAACCGGCGATGCACCGCACTGGCATTCTGTCGCAACGCCTCGACGGCTGGACGCTGGCCACCATCGCCATTGCCCTGCTGGCCAGCGTGCCCGTGGTATCCGTCGCCGTCATTGCCAGCGGCCCGTCGGGTGGCGTCTGGCAGCATCTGGCCGAAACCGTACTACCACTTTATGTCCGCACGACACTGGCCCTGATGACCGGTGTCGGCGTCGGTACCTTCCTGGTTGGCACCGGTGCCGCCTGGCTGGTCACCATGTACCGCTTTCCGGGGCGTCGGCTGCTGGAATGGGGGCTGCTGCTGCCGCTGGCCATGCCAGCCTACGTCGCCGCCTATGTCCATACCGACCTGCTGGAGTATGCCGGTCCCGTCCAGAGCTGGCTGCGCGAGGTATTCGACTGGCGCCGGCCGACGGATTACTGGTTTCCCGAGATTCGTTCGTTAAGCGGCGCCATCGTCGTCATGACGCTAGTGCTTTATCCCTATGTCTATCTGTTGGCGCGCGCCGCTTTCCTCGACCAAACCCGGGGCGTGCTCGAAGCCAGCCGGACGCTTGGCCGCGGGCCGCTCGTCACGTTCCTCACCGTATCGCTGCCGATGGCCCGCCCGGCCATCGTCGTCGGCGTCAGCCTGGCGATGATGGAGACGCTGAACGATTTCGGCACCGTGCATTTCTTCGCCGTGCCGACCTTCACCGCCGGCATCTTCGATGTCTGGGTCAATATGGGCAGCGCGCCGGCGGCGGCGCAGATGGCCTGCGTGCTGCTGCTGTTCGTCGTCGCCCTGGTGACGCTCGAACGCGGCGCCCGGC
>CAMCUA010000321.1 GCA_945878455.1 Asaia bogorensis
TCGCTGGAGGCCTATCGCTTCAACGAGGCGGCCAATGCAGCCTATCAGTTCACCTGGGGCACGTTTTGCGATTGGTATTTGGAATTCACCAAGCCGATCCTCACCGGCGGCAATGCCGAGGACGCAGCGGAAACTCGCGCGGCGACGGCTTGGGCGCTCGACCGCATCCTGATGCTGCTGCATCCCTTCATGCCGTTCGTGACGGAAGAGCTGTGGGAAAAGCTGGGCGCCGCGCGCGATACCAAGCTGATCGTGGCGCCATGGCCGGCAGCGGGATCAATACCGCGCGACGGCGCGGCAGCGGCGGAAATGGATTGGGCGGTACGCCTGATTACCCAAGTGCGATCGATCCGTTCGGAGATGCGGGTGCCGGCGGCAGCCAAGGTGCCGTTGTTGCTGCTCAATGCCAACGCTACAACGCTGGGACGTCTGGCCAACCACAACGACCTGATCGTCCGGCTTGCCCGATTGAGTTCAGCACAAGAAGTAGCGGGCGAACTGCCGAAGGGCGCCATCCAGGACATCGTCGACGAGGCGACGATTGCCTTGCCCATCGCCGACGTTATCGATGTCGCCGCCGAAAAGGCCCGGTTAACCAAGGAAATCGCCAAGCTGGACGGCGAATTGGTGCGTTTCGACAAGAAGCTAGGCAATGCCGGCTTCCTGGCCAAGGCACCGGCCGAGGTCGTCGAGGAAGAACGCCGCCGGCGCGACGAAACGGCGGAAACCCATGCCCGCCTGGCGCAAGCCTTGGGCCGGCTGGCGGCGGTCGGATAGGGTGCGACGGACGGCAAACCGTGGCCTCGACGCGGCCACGGTTCGCCAGGGGGAGACTTACTTCGCCGCCGTAACGATGATTTCCACCAAGGTTCCAGCTGCCAATCCGGCCTGCACACAGGCGCGGGTGGGGGTGTTGGCGGGGTCCAGCCAAGCCTGCCAAACCTCGTTCATGGCGGGGCGAAGATTGATGTCTGACACGAAGATCAAGGCAGTGAGCAGTTTGGACTTGTCGGAGCCGCCCATCTTTAGGCGTTCGTCGATGGTTTTCAGCACCTGTCGGGTCTGATCCTTGATGTCGCCCTTGCTGTCGCCGGCAGTGGTGCCGGCAATATAGACGACACCGTTATGTTCGACGACGCGGCTCATCATCGGTCCGGTTTCGTGGCGCTTCACGCTCATGACGTTCCTCCCGCGAGTTGTGATCCCGATCTCCGGTTTAGCATAATTGCCAGCGTAGGCCAGCACATGGTTGGCGGGCCAGCCGTTCTGATATGATGTATCCCATGGCGCGTCGGCTCAGTACGGACGATCTGGTGGAATTGCCGGTGGCGGAGGATGGCTCCCTTCAAGCCGCCCCGATACCTGCCGCTGGAGCATCGGCGGAAAAAGCATCCTTAGAAGGCAATCCTACGGCGCAGGAGCGTGCCGACTTCGTCACCCGACGCCTGGAGCAGTTCATCCGCGACAACCGGACGGCCGAGCGCGGCGTCAATTTTCGCCAATGGCAGGCCATGGCGCGCGCCGAAATCATCAATGCCATCGAGGACGCCGAGCTCGACGCCCAGAAGGCGGCGCGCGCGGTGCCGGACTGTCACTGGTGGCAGCGTCGCGCACCACCTGTTCCAGGACCGTGAGATAATTGAGGTAGCGCTTGCGGCCTTGTGCCGTGATCTTGCAAAAGGTCTGCGGTTTGTTATCGGAGTAGCCCTTGGCAATGTCGATCAGGCCGGCATCGAGCAACACTTGCAGATGGCGGCTCAAATTTCCGTCCGTGAGACCGCACAACTGCTTAAGATCGCCAAATAAAAGACCCTTGGGGTGGGCGACGAGGGAGGTCAAGACACCCAGTCTGGCGCGTTCATGAATGACCCTGTCGAGACCTTCATAGGCAAACCGGCCTTGGTTCGGATCCTGTTTCTTAGTCCGCTTCATCGTGACCCCGATGGTTGTGAAGGACAACGGCAGCAACCAGCAACTGCCCGATGCCGTAAGGAATACCCATGGCCCATGGCGATAGTGCAAGATCGCCGCTGGCGAAGGCCAAGCAAAGCAGCCCGGCGCCTAGATACCATAGACCGACCGCAAACATGGCGCGTGGCAAAAAACGGCAGGAGGCAAACACGCCCAGGCTGAATACAATCTGCCATAGTCCGGGCAGCATCCATTGGGCTTCGGGCGCGAAACGAACGATAACGGCGGTCAGCAATGCACCAGCCATGGCCGCTGGCATGAATTGCTCGATGGCCGTCTGCGCCATTTCCAGGGCCAACCCCGCATGGGCACGCCGCGTGTGTACGGTCATTTCGATGCCGACAAGGACTACAGCCAGGATTGCGGCGGAAATCCAGAGGGTCAGGTAGGCACCAATGTCCTGGACGGGGTTTTCAAGCCAGTTTGCTTGAATCACCGCGGCAAGCAGGGCAGTGGCCGCCGTGGCGGTCAGAGTTGCTGGACCATAGCCGCGGAATTCGCCGTCGCGCGCCAACTGGCTGCGAATCTCGCTGATCTGCGCTAGCGCCCGATCCAAGTCCTGCATGACATCCGCCTAGTTCTTTGTATGACAAAGCACATGAGGCGCGCGCGAGAGGCAAGTGCTTTGTGCAGCGACGGTCGCGGTGCGGTCAAATGTCGGCGTAGACGTGGGTTTCCGCTTTGCCGCCGGGATGGGTGACAGCACCTTTGTCCGCGTCGCCCACAGTCTGGGCATACTTCCACAGAGCACCGGATTGGAAATCGTGCCGACGGGGTTGCCACACCTTGCGGCGCGCCGCCAGTTCCGCTTCCGACAGATCGACATCGATCGTACCGGCATCGGCATCGATGCGGATGATGTCGCCATCCTTGAGCAGGCCAATGGGACCGCCGACAGCAGCCTCGGGTCCGACGTGACCGATGCAAAAGCCGCGCGTCGCGCCGGAGAACCGGCCGTCGGTGATCAAGGCCACGTCGTCGCCCATACCCTGGCCATAAATGGCGGACGTGGTCGACAGCATCTCGCGCATGCCGGG